>DASTSF010000198.1:0-14001 GCA_035760825.1 Bacteroidia bacterium | reverse complement strand
TCGCGGATGATGCGCGTGGAGGCGATGCTTTTCAGGATCGCGTCGCGCGATGAGCTCCACAGCTGCGGGTATTGCGGCATGTCGTTGTTGAGCAGGTCCATCATCCCGTCGACGGCCTCGGGCAATTTATCCACCTGCGAACCGATGTACGCGAGGTTGTAATAATGTTCCGTCGTATCCGACGGCGCATAGTACGAGCAGAACGTGGAATACGCGAGCGCTTTCGATTCGCGCAGCGTCTGGAAAACGATCGACGCCATCGAGCCGCCGAAATATTCATTGTAGAGCGCAGCCTGCGGCTTGATCGCGGGATCGTAATATCCGCCCTGCTGCAGGATGATGATCTCGGCCTGCTTCATGTCGTGGTCGATGATGTACACCTGGTTGGTCCCTTTCAGCTGCACGAACGTGTCCGCCTGCGGCAGCGGCTTGAACTGCGCCGGCATTTTGTGCAGCGTGCCGAGATCATTCACCAGCGCCTGCCCGGGCTCCGAACCATAATACAGCACGTGGTGCGGGTAGTTGCAGAGATCGTGGATGAGGTCCGTGAGCTCTTTCGCTTTCACATTCTTCAGCTCTTTATTCGTGAGCACGTTGCAGAATGGCGAATGCTTCCCGTAAATGCCGTAATCGTACATGGCCGAGAAGAGGATCGTGTTCTTGTCGAGCTCTTCGTTCTCCCGGTCTTTCATCGTGGACGAGACGGTGTTCTTCAGCGCGTCTTCGTCCGGCTGCACGTCGGAGAGCAGGCTTTCGAGCAGCTTCATGGCGGGAACGAAATTTTTCGTCAGCCCCGAAAGACCGACGTACGTCTGGTCGGTGCCCGCGTAAGTGAAATACGTGCACGCGAGCTTGTAGAATTCCTGCTGCACCTGCGCGGCGGACATCGTCGACGTCCCGGCGAACTGCAGGTAATCGAGCGCGGGCTTGAGCATTTTATTCCGCTTCGCGCTCATGTCGAACAGGATGTACATGCTGAACGTGCTGTCTTCGTTGTTCTGCGCATAGTACACCGGCATCTCGTTCTTCACGCTGTATTTCTTCACGTCTTTGCTGAAATCGAGATACACAGGCGTGAGCGGCGTAACGGGTTCCGCTTCGATGTTCTTCACGAAGGGCGATTCGTCCTCCGCATTCGTCTGCACGGGCGTGATCTTCGGCTTGGTCACTTTTTCCACCGTCGTGTCGGTTCCTTCGTTCTTGTAAACGACGACATAGTCATCGGTGAAATTTTTCTTCGCGAAATCCATCACCTGCTGTTTCGTGATCTTCGAGAGGCGGTCGGTCTGCCCGACGGCGTGCTCCCAGCTTTCACCGGTGACGAACGCCTGGGTGAACGCGTAGGCGCGGGGGAAGTTGTCGTGGTACTGCTGTGTTTCCTGCAGGCGCATGTTGTTCACCACCGCGCTGATGAGCCAGTCGGGGAAGTCGCCGGTCTTCAGCTTGTCGAGCTCGCCCTGCATTTTCGCCTGTGCGTCTTTCAGCGTTTGCCCTTCCACGGGATACGCCTGCATTTCCATCACCGAATAATCCTTCATCACGTTGCTGTAGGCCGCTGCGTTCAGCACTTTCTGCTGCTGCGTGAGATCGATGTCGAAAAGTCCTGCCTGGTAATTGCTCAGCATCTGCGAGATCAGGCTGATCATGTCGGCGTCATCGCTTCCTGCTCCGGCAAAACGGTAACCGATCGTGACGTTCGCCGCTTCGGGTCCGTTCACGTTTTTCTCGATGGGACTTTTGATCGGATCTTCCTGCGGAGGCGTATACGCGGGAACGGGTTTCGACGTGAACCCGCCGAAATATTTATCGATCAGCTTTATCGTTGCGTCCGGGTCGAGGTCGCCCGACATAGCGATCACCATGTTGTCCGGCACATAGTACGTGTGATAATATTCGATGATGTTTTTCAGCGAAGGATTCTTCAGGTCGTGGATCGTGCCGATCGTCGTCTGCGTGCCGTACGGGTGTTTCCGGAACAGCCCGCTCATCAGCGCTTCGTCCGTTTTTTCGTAATCATTGTCGAGCCCGCGGTTCTTCTCTTCATAAACGGCCTCGAGCTCGGTGTGGAACAGGCGCATCACGGGATTGCGGAAACGTTCCGACTCGATCTGCAGGTATTGCTCCATTTCGTTGGAAGGAATGTCCTCGATGAAAACGGTTTCTTCCACCGACGTGAAAGCATTCGTGCCTTTTGCGCCGATCGACGTCATCATCTTGTCGTATTCGTTCGCGATCGCATAGCCCGAAGCCTGGTACGAAAGCGTGTCGATGTGATGATATATTTTTTTGCGCTCGGTGGTGTCCGTCGTTTTGCGGTACACCTCGAAGAGATTCTCGATGCTGTCGAGCAGCGGTTTCTCTTTCGCGTAATCTTTCGTGCCGTATTTATCGGTTCCCTTGAAGAGCATGTGCTCGAGGTAATGGGCAAGACCCGTCGCATCGTGCGGGTCGTACTTGCTTCCCGCTTTCGTGGCGATCATCGTCTGTATTCTCGGCTGCGCTTTGTTCACCGTCAGAAAAACGGTGAGGCCGTTGTCGAGGTGATAGATCCGGCCGTGCAGCGGATCGTTCGGGACGGTTTCGTATTTGTATTCCTTGTCGCCGGAGCCGGCAGAAAAAATGAGCAGGGCGGCAACAGCGGCAGCGCCGAAGAAGACTTTTTTGATCATGGTACGGGTTTTAAGAAGATTCCGGTGAAATTGGAAGAACCAAATTAGGAGATTTGGGAGCGGGAACCAACACTTTTTTCCGCTTCACTTTTCCCGGACCGGTCCTGCGCCGTTTTTCATTCGCCGGGATGATCCGGTTCTCCTGCCCCGCGGACTCTCTCTTTCGCCTTTTCCAGCAGCAGGTTCATCTCGCGCGTCGCTTCCTGCATTTCATGAATGGAATCGATGAGGTAGCAGAGCGCGGTTTCTTTTTCGCAGTCTTTTATTTTGTTCTGCTTCAGGATAAGCGCGAGTCCGTGCGCGGAGGTGATGGGCTTGCGCACTTTGTGCGAGAGAAAGAACTGCATTTCTTCAATGATCGCTTCGCACATCCCGGGCGGCTGTTTTTTCGTCGTGTTGTCCATTTTCTGCGGGAAAGCAAAATTCAGCCGGCAGGACACTTTCTGAAAGGAAGGAAGACGCATAATGCAGGACAAAAAGGACAAAGGGAACAGCCGTTCGGAAATTTGGCCTACATTTCCATTGCACATCCCCCGCTTTTGTCGCACAGCATAACTGCTTCCCCATGAAAAAAACACTCCCGGTGTACAGCCTGGAACAGTTCCTCGCACCTGGTCCGGACAACGGAATTTACGTGAACACGATCCCGCGGCACCTCGCGAAATACGAATTTCTTTTCGGTCCGCACCGGCATGATTCTTTTCTTGTCATCCTCTGCACGAAAGGAAAAGGCCGCCACGAGATCGACTTCAATGCATACGACATCCGGCCGGGAAGTCTTTTTTTCATTTACCCGGGACAGGCCCACCTGTTCACGCTCACGGAACCTGCGGACGGCTATGTCTTTCTTCATTCGAAGGATTTTTACGAAACCTATTTCACGCGGAAGAAGATCAGCGCATACCCGTTTTTCTATTGCTCGCACAACACGCCTGCGCTTTATCTCGATCCCGCGCAGGTGCGGTATGCGGAAGAACTGATGAAAGAAATGCTGTCCGAGTTCGAAGGAAAAGCGCTGGCGAAGAACCAGAAAATATGTTCGCTGATCGACATCGCTTACATCGAGATGGCGCGCATTTACCTCGAAAAGAACCCGGTGACGCTGCCCGGCAGCCAGCACTCGATGCGCATCCGCCAGCTGGAAGACCTGATCGAAAAAAATTTCCGTACGGAAAGATCGCCGTCGTTCTACGCATCGGAAATGAACATGAGCGCCAAGCAGCTCAACCGCATCTGCAGGGAAACGCTGGGAAAAACGACATCGGAAATGATCAGCGACCGGGTTGTCCTCGAGGCAAAACGCATGCTGGCGCATACGGATGCGCCTTTCGCGCAGATTGCGTCGGAGCTCGGTTATTTCGATGACGCGTATTTTATCCGCATGTTCCGGAAGCACAGCGGGAAAACGCCGGCGGCTTTCGCGAAAAAATACAGGGAGGAAAGTATTGTGCAGTGAACGTGCCGGGCAGCCGCGGAGGCGATCACACGCCATGGCCGGGAACCTGCCGCTGAATTCGCACGGTGCAGCTTTTCCGTCACCTGGCTTATGTGCGTATTTCCGGCTATTTTCGGTCACGATGCGTTTCCTGTTCCTGTTCCTGCTGGCAGGCGTCGCTTTGCCCGCGCAGCAGCTTTCTTCCATTCATTACGATGTCGAAAGCGGTTTGCCCAGCTCGGAGCTGTACGATGTGCACCAGGACCGGCAGGGATTTATCTGGCTTGCATCGGATCGCGGCGTGAGTCGCTTCGACGGCTACACGTTCCGCAACTTCACGAAAGAAGACAGCCTGGGCGACAATACGATCTTCAACATTTATGAAGATGGAACGGGTCGTCTCTGGTTCAACGCATTCAACGGAGCGCTTTCCTGGTACGGCAACGGCCATTTTCACCTGTATGCGTTCAACGATTCCATCCGCGCGTATACCCGCCCGCCGCGCATTCTTCGTTCGTTCGCGTGTACGGGAAACAGTCTCGTGCTCGGTTATTACGACGGAGGAATGCTTTCCATCGACAGCACAGGACACGTTTCCGCCATGCAGGAATACCCGGGACCGCCGTCTGGTTTTTTCGCCGTGAGCGGGAAAAGATGGCCGGCATTCGCCGTAGGGCGCAGCTTGTGCCGGCCGGATTCCGTGACGAACCGGCAGGTGCGCGGATTCAGCTACAGCATCAACGGTCATGAAGGCATCGTGAATATTCCTTTGCTGAAGCCGACGGAGAAAGAGCTCATCCTTGCCCTGCCCCGCAGGAACGGCAGCTTTTCCTTCGGCCTGGTGCACACGTTCGTGGAAATTTCGGGCGACGGCATCGTGCATACCGAAACGTTCGATGACGAGATCATCCGCATCTGCGAAGACAACGATTCCTGTCTCTGGGTTTCGTTCCGCAAAGGCGGAGTGAAACGCTACACGCGCAACGGAATTCCCGGGACAGCGGCCTGCGAAACATTTTTCGGGAGCGAGATCGTTTCGTGCGTTTTCCAGGACAGCGAAGGCGGATTCTGGATCACCACGCTGGGAAACGGCGTGTATTATGTTCCATGCATCAGCTTCCGTACCTATTTTACTTCGGGCGACCGCAACACAACAGCCGTGACGGCGATCGTGCCGGACGGGAAGGGGGGCGTGTTCGCAGGAATGCGCAACGGCATCGTCCATCATTACACCACGGGCGGAAACTGGGAGACGTACAATGCGGCCGCACCGGGTTTCAGCGGCGACCAGGCGCTCGCCGGACTTTTCTGCGATACGCTGAAGCAGCAGCTGTATGTCGCTTTTTCGCTGGGCGGCGGACTGCGGCGGATGGACAGGAGCGGAAATTTTTCCGGGCTTTCGCCCACCAACCTGCATTGTGTGACGACAGGCGCCGGCGGGAACATATACACCGGGTCGAACAACGAGATCGGCTGCATGAACGACAGCGATCGCAGCATCACGCTGAAGAGAGGCATCAGCATCGATGCTGTTTACACCGACCGGGAAGGAACGACATGGATGGGCGGAATGAACGGGCTGTACCGCATGCGGGGTGATTCCGCGGTTGCGATGGATCCGCGCAGTCCTGTCATGCATACGCGGATCACGGGAATTGCAGGCATGCCCGACGGAAGACTTGCATTGGCGACCGTGGGAAGCGGGGTGCTTTTCTTCGATGGAAAAAACACGACTTCTGTTTCCGAAAAGGACGGTCTCTGCGGCGATATCGTCAACGGTGTGGCGACGGGCGGGAACGGAGAATTATGGGTGGCGACAAATAAAGGGGTGAGCGTTCTCTACGACAGCGCCGGTGCGATGCGGATAAAAAACTTTCACCGCGAGCAGGGACTTCCCACGGAAGAAGTGATGTGCATCGCCGTGTCGGGCGGAAACGTCTGGCTCGGCACCAGGTTCGGGCTGACCAGCCTGCCGGAAAAAGAAACGGAGCGTAACCTTACGCCACCACCGGTCTACCTGTACAGCGTCATGGCCGGGGATTCATCGCTTTCGCTCGGGGATGATGCGGAGGCCGATTTAGGGTATGCAAGGAATTCATTCCGTTTTTCGTTTGCGGGACTTTCCTTCCGTGCGCAGGGAAAAGTGCATTACCGGTATCACCTCGAAGGATTGAACGATGACTGGGTGGAAACGGATGCGCCGCAGGCCATTTTCTTTTCGCTTGATCCCGGCGAATACAGGTTCACCGTATATGCGCTGAACAACGACGGGATCCCCAGCGTATTCCCGGCCACGTTCTCTTTCCGGATACGTCCGCCGTTCTGGCGTACGTGGTGGTTCATTCTTGTTGCTGCCGCGGGCGTCGTTTCCGTTGCGGTCTATCTCATTCTTCTTTCTTTTTCACGCGCAAGGGAAAAGCACGAGATGCGCGCACGCATTTCCGAATACCAGCAGCAGGCGCTCGCGAACCAGATGAACCCGCATTTCATTTTCAATTCGCTGAATTCGATACAGAGCTACATTGCGCAGGAAGACCGGCGCAGCGCTATCCGTTACCTCTCGCGTTTTTCCAGGCTGATGCGTCTCAGCCTCGATCATTCCCGGGAGAAAACCGTTCCGCTGAAAGAAGAGCTGGAGCTGGTGTCGGTGTATATGGAGCTGGAAGCGATGCGCTTCAAGGAAAGGATGGAATGGTCGATGGAAACAGAAGAAGGTCTTGATTATTCCCGCTATGAAATCCCGGCGATGCTCATCCAGCCTTACGTGGAGAATGCCATCAGGCACGGTCTTCTCAACCGCGACAGCGCCGGCGGGAAAGTGACGGTGCGCATTTACACGATCGGTGAACGGCTGTGCTGCGAGGTAGAGGATAACGGCATCGGCCGCGAAGCGGCGGGAAAGATCGGTGAACGGAACAGGCACCGGTCCGCCGGAACGTCGATCACGTCATCGCGTCTTCGTCTTCTGTGCAGGACGATGGATTGTCCGTTCCATTTTGAAATTATTGATCGTAATAATGACAGGACGCAGCACTCGGGCACAATTGTTAAATTTGATCTTCCGTATCGTAAAAAAACAGCGAACAGGAAATGAAACCGGTGCGTGTTCTTATTGTGGATGACGAAGCTGACGCAGTTGCCGGGCTGCGCACGATGCTCCGCGATTTCTGTACAGGCGTTGAAGTGGTCGGAGAATCGTCTTCGGCGATCGAAGGCGTGAAGCTGATCCGCCGCCTGCAGCCCGACGCTGTTTTCCTCGATGTGGAAATGCCCGGTGGCGACGGGTTCTCACTCATCGATTCGCTCGACAAAGCGAACCGTCCTGCGATCATTTTCACTACCGCGCACCGGGAATACGCGATCTCCGCATTGCGCGAGCAGGCGTTCGATTACCTGCTGAAGCCGGTCGATATCGACGAGCTGCAGAACGCTGTGGAGAAAGCGAAAAATTTTCTCGCTTCGCGTAACAGCCGGGAGCTGCAGCCGGGTGAAGAGCAGCGCATGCGCGTCAGCACCCCGGAGGGAATTGTTTTTATTCCGCTGAGCGAGATCATTCACATCGAAGCTTCCGGACGTTATTCCATCGTCCACTCGGTTCATGCCGGCAGCCATACCGTGACGCGCAACATCGGCGAATACGAAGAGGAGCTCACCGGTTCCGGCTTTTTCCGCGTTCACAAATCACATCTCGTCAATTGCCGTCATGCGTTGCGCATCTCATCCGCCGACGGCGGGTTCCTCGAATTGAGCAACGGAAGGAGCATCGAGATCTCGCGCCGGAAAAAATCCGAGTTCATGCTGCGCATGAAAGGCTGACCGTTCATTACACCGGCGGAACCGTTTTTTACAATTTCCCCGCGATCGTTACAATCAGACCTGCCTTCTTTCTCACGGGAATAGTTTTGTCCGAAAACAATCCTGTTCCTATGAAAAAGAAATTTATTCAATGTTCCCTGCTGTGCGGAATGATCATTTCTTCCGCACTTCATGCCCAGATCCTGCATCCCCCGAGGATCATTCCCTGTTCCTGGTCGGAAGATTATTCATCCGCCACCGGGTGGACGCAGGTGGGCACAACCGTTTCCGTTTCCGGCGGCGCCGCCACATTCGCCAACACACCGGACGGCAACAACACTTCCCGGAGAATTTACAAAAGCATCGGCAGCGTGATCTCTTCGTCCGACACGTGGAAAACCGATTTCGATTTTATGCCGTCGGCGGTCGGACCCAGCGGCGGACCCGGTCATATCCTGCTTGCATTTACAGCGGGCAACCTCGATCCCGTTTGTTACAGCAATTATACCTACACCAACCAGGACGTGATCATGGCCACGTGGGAATCCGTCAACGCGAATCCCAACAGCCCGTATTACCTCTACGGAATGGCAAGGAATGACAACGGAGGTATCTATTCTTCCCAGCCTGCAATTGTTCTTACAACCGGCACGCAATATTACCTGCGCCTTGAACGCATCAATGCGACGGAAGGACAGATCAGCGCCTACACCGATGCGGCGCGCACGATACCCGTTGCAGGTTCTCCCCAATGCTTCACGATCCCTTCCGGTGTCACCGGGCTTTCCTATATCCAGCACGGCAATATCACCAACGGCGCACCCACGCGCGCCATGACAAGTACCGTGGACAACGTGTGCATCCGTGTCGGAGATCCGGACGGTGGAACGATCGCATACAACGGGTACATCTGCGGATCCGGTGCACCGACGATCCAAAGCACGCAGTCGCCCGCCGGAGGTTTCTGGCAATGGACTTACGGATGGCAGATGTCGGCAGGATGCACGGGAACGTGGACCACGGTTCCGGGCGCCACGAGTGCGACGCTTTCCGGTGTCAATATCAGCCAGAACACCTGCTTCAGGAGAATCGCCTACGGCCCCTGCGGCGCTTTCTGGTATTCGAATGATGTGACGGCTATTGTTTACCAGGTGCCCACGCCCGTCGTATCCGGAAGTGGTTTCGATGCGTGCGATAACGACTGGACATTGTCCGCTTCTGTTCCGCCAGCGCAGGCGCAGGGAATTTCGTACACGTGGAGCACGGGGCAGACCGGAACGCCGATCGACGTGACGGTCACCAATCCCAATACCATCTGGGTGACGGCGAGCAATGCGTGTTATTCCGGGCAGGCCGGTTACTGGACAAGCCCGTGCATCGAACCACGGGATACGTTTTCGGAGCTTGCCGTCACGCCGTTCTTCTGCGTCGACTGGAGCGGTAATAATCCCCAGGAATTTTTTTCCATCCGCGATTTAAACCTGCCGCCCGGCGCAGGCCCGGCGTATAATGCCACGGACGGTACACTGCAGATCTTCCCGCGGTGGAACAGCAGCAATCCGTGCATCTACACACAGACGGCTCATTCCACCTGCAACGGTTTCTGGAACGGCGTATTCGTGTGGAGCGGAATTTACAACGGAAGTCCTGTTCCCGGCGGTGTATATGACTGGGTCTTCACGCTTACCAACTGCAACAGGCAGCAGGTGTTCAACGGAACGGTTTATGTCAACGGAACGTGCCGCTTCGCCAACCCGGACCCGCATCCGCAGGATACAGCGGCCGCAGGTAACGGCGCTGATCCCGCTTCGCAGCTCAATGTATTTCCGAACCCGGGCAGCGGAAAATATACGGTTGCGCTGCCGGCGCTGAACACGACAGAAACCGCGCGCACACTTTCCGTAACGGATGCTTATGGGCGCGTGATCAGGAATATCGATATCTCGTCTTCCGATCAGCAGGCGGAAATAGATCTTAGCAATGAAGCGGACGGCGTCTATTTCTTCATGATCACTGACGCAGCGTCGTCGCGCGTTGTCCGCGTCATAAAAGATTAAACACAGCAGAACCCTTCACTCCCCCGCGTCCCGGCTTTTTGCCGGGACGTTTTTTTGCCGGTCGTTACAGGAATGGACCGGTCGCTACAGAACAGGTTCCGGTGCTTACAATTTCTACCTGGAATGATCGCATTGAATATTTTCACCGGCAACGGAACCGGGCGATTTTTTTTCACCTGTTCCCTGGAATAAAACGGACCTCAAAAAAATTCCATGATCTACATCGTATGGCGCCGTTCCGGAATTCTTGTCCTGGTCTTTCTCGGACTAAGCTTCTGGATACTGGGACAATTTTATAAAGACCAGACCGCACACAACCATTCCTACATGGCATGGTCTTTCTTCAGCGCGGCAGTGGCAACGTTGCTGCAGTCGGTTCTTCTTTTTGTTATGGCCAAAGGCGAACAAACAGGCAGCGCTTCTGCAGAACAACCACCACCCTCAACCTGGTCGTCGGTTCGCGGGCACAGCTTCTTTGCTATTCCCGTTGTTTTCTGGCCGCTGATCCTCGGCGCAGCTTCCGCCTGGTTTTTTACTTCGGGAAGCGGAACATCTTCACCAGCCGGTACGGATGCTGCTGCGCCGGCTGAAACAGAACCACGTATGATCAACCTGCTCAACCCTTCGGGGGATACGCTCTTCTGCACCATCATTGGTACGGATGGCGTGGTCCTGACAAAGACAAACTACCCGAACAGCTACGCGCGGAAAAAGATCGATGCTGATGTATACGAGATCAGGGTAACGAACGCAAAAGGAGAAGTGGTGCTTCACATTCCTTCTGCAGATGCGACGGCTGACGGAAAAAAATTCAGCGTGCGGAAAGACAGTGCGGGCAAACCGGAGCTGTTCCGCATCATTGACGCGCCCACGGACGATGCGGATGATTATGACGATGCATGGATCAATGTCGACGGGAAACACGACATGGTTCTCGTGGACATCACGTCCATCTGCAATGACAGCGTTACCGAAAAGGAAATTGAAAAAACCGACTGGACGCAGTTCATCCGCGAAACATACAGCGGGACCGATCTTATCGAACCCCGCTGTCCGGACGGAACCGGCACCATCCTCGACACCGGTGCGGATATTCCGGTGACGGTTGGAAAGAGCGGACATGTTTTCGCATTGTTCGCTGTTCCTTCGGATAAGCCGGTAACCGCCGGAATGCTGGCGGATAAAATCGTGGTGAGGTGCCCGCGTTTTTCCGGTGAATAGGACGCTGGCATTCTCCGCAGCTCAGAG
The DNA here is from genome assembly GCA_035760825.1 of Bacteroidia bacterium. Lineage (GTDB taxonomy): Bacteria > Bacteroidota > Bacteroidia > Palsa-965 > Palsa-965. Next base: position 2,797 of record DASTSF010000198.1, on the reverse strand, counting down.
CTGAAACAAATGGTCCGTACGCGCTACATCGTTTTCGTGCTGGTGGTTGTCCTTGTCATCCTTGTCAATCTTGTCCGCCATTTCCGGGGTGATGATTCTTCACCGCGAACGAAAGAATACGTTGCGCTCAGCGCGGAAAAGATGAGCCGCGGGGATTCTGCATTCGTCCTGTCGTTCTACGACCAACTGCAGCGTATCTATGATACACTGAACACCACGGACCTGTGCGGGAGGGGGGAACTGGTGTTTTCGGGGAAGAAAGATCTTCCCGCGGATTTTGTCCCGAAGCTGATCACGTTCCGCCTGCTGGATTTTATTTTCGACAGCGCGGCAGCGGTAAAGCAGACAAAGCAGGAACGGGATGATGCCTATGAATCTGCATTCGGTTACAGCAATACCCTCGAGGATATCAACTCGACGATGGGGAACGGAAATTTCAAATACGACGTTTCACACCGTGTTTTCAACGGCGGTTTCCTGAACGACGTGAAATATATCCGGAAAGAAAAATACATAATGGTGCTGCTCACCTGCGACCTCGGACTGCCCCGGTTTGAAGAAGGAACTTCTCATTTCGAACCGGGGCGCTTCAGCGGGGGCGTCGCCATCTTCGACATTGCAACGACAAAGCTGGTGGGCTACTACAACTGTTCCGCGGGTTCGGACGACGAGATCAGCGCGCTTCCCCGTTCGAAAAGCGGCACCGACGAAATGCTGCTGGAAAATTTACTGGAGAATATCCGGAAAAGCGTGGAGGATGTTTCGCAGCGTGCTTACGGGAAACCGCTTTCCGGAATGCACGGAACGGGAAACGCTTATTCTTCCGGCAGCGTAAAATAAAACGTGGCGCCTTCGTCTTTCTTCGCTTCCGCCCACACCCTGCCGCCGTGTTTCGTGATCACGCGATGCACGATGGCGAGACCGATGCCCGTTCCTTCGAACTCATTGGGGTTGTGCAAACGCTGGAACACGCCGAAGAGCTTGTCCGCGTAATCCATGTTGAAGCCCGCGCCGTTGTCTTTTACGAAATAAGTGACGAAGCCGTCCGATCGCGTGGCCCCGATCTCCACCCGTGGATTTTCTTTTTTCGCGGAATACTTGATCGCGTTCGAGATAAGGTTCACCCACACCTGCTGGATGAGCGTGTGATCGCCCGTGGCGGGAAAAATTTCCCCGGCCGATATTACCGCACGGTGGGGTGAGGTGCGTTCTGCATCGAGCACGACGTTCCGCACTATTTTTTCCATGTCGAGCTGCGTTTTCTGGATCTCTTTTCTTCCGAGGCGGGAGAAAGCGAGCAGCTCGTCGGTGAGAATTCCCATGCGGCGAGCGTTCGACTGGATGTTCCCGAGCAGCCGCATTCCTTCTTCATCGAGAACGGAGCCGTAATCCTCTTCGATCATCTGCGAATAGCCGCTCAGCGCACGCAGCGGTGCGCGCAGGTCGTGTGAAACGGAATAGGAAAAAGATTCGAGCTCGTTGTTCGTCGCCACGAGCTGGAGCACTTTTTCTTCCAGCTCTTTGTTCAGCTTGCTGATCTGTTCCGCGTCGATCTTCTGCTGCGTGATGTCGCGTTCGGTGATGGCGATCGACCGGAGCTCGCTGTTGCCGTCGGTGATGACGGATGCGGAAAAGAGCACGTCCACGAGCTTTCCGTTCCGTGTGATCCGTTTCGCTTCGTGCGATTCGATCTTTTCCCCGGCCAGGATGCGGCCGACGGTTTCTTCGATCTCGTGGTGCATCTGCGCGGGAATAATATTCCAGATCTTCATCTGCAGCGCTTCGTTTTCCGAATACCCGTATATTTTTTCCGCGCCTTCGTTCCAGGAAATGATCCTCCCTTCGTGATCGTGGATGTAGATGGCGTCGCTCGACTGCTTCACGACGGTAGCCAGGTAATTCCGGATGCGGTCGATCTTCATGATCTCCGTGATGTCGCGCGCGTTGAAGAACCATTTCCCGTTCTTGACGACCACGTTCCACTGCAGCCATTTTTTCGTGCGGTCCTTGCAATAGATCCGTGTCTCGAACGAAAGCCGCTCCTTGTCCTGCCGGCTCAGCTCCTGGATCATCGCCCGTTCTTCGTTGGCCAGGAAAAAGAACAGCGGACTTTCTTTCGCTTCTTTCGGCGTATAGCCGAGAATGAACTGGAACGCGTGGTTCACTTCTTCGATCTTCAGCGTCGTCGCGTCGATGATGCCGATGATGTCGGCGGAATTTTCGATGAGCAGCTCGCTTTGCATGAGCGAACGGTTCTTTTCCAGCAGCTCTTTTTTCTGCGACCGTATTTTCAGCTGCACCGCCACTTTCGCTTTCGCTATGCCGGGATCGAGCGGCTTGAAGAGGTAATCGATGGCGCCTTCTTCATAACCTTTCAGCATGAAACGGTGTTCTTTCCGTTCGGCAGATGCGAAAATGATGGGAATATCCCTGGTCTTTTTATTTGATTTCAGGATCTGCGCCACCTCGAAGCCGTCCATGTCCGGCATCTGCACATCGAGGATGATCAGGTCGATCTCCTTGTTCAGCGCCAGCTTGAGCGCGTCTTTTCCATTGGCCGCCGTAAGGAATGTCCGGTCGGCCGCAACGAGCAGGTTTTCCAGCGAAAAAAGATTCGCGGCCTTGTCATCGACCAGCAGGACCACGGATTTGTCCGTTTTTTTCATCGCGCAGAAATTTTAGTGAGCAGGAAATTCCGGATGTTTTCCAGTGTGAGCACTTGCCGGACATTTTTCGTATGGATCGCGGCGAGCGGCATGACGGGGAACAGCGCTTCCTGCGGATCCTGTGCAATGGT
>DASTSF010000197.1:0-5234 GCA_035760825.1 Bacteroidia bacterium | reverse complement strand
CCGGCTGAGCAGCTCGATATCGCCAGCGGTAACGTGCGTATCAACGGCACGAATGACTACAAGTATTCCACGGCAAAAACACATTATTACAGTGTGCCTGCTGCCGATTTTGAACCGGAGGCAGGCGCTGTTTATGCACGTTCGATGATTTCCGGTAACGCGTATCTCGGGTCGGGAACGTCGACGGCGGTGGGCTATATGGATGCGCCTGTTCATCTTCCGGACGGCGCCACCGTGACCTCCGTGACATTCTATGTCGTGGACAATGACGGAACGTACAATCTTCAGCCCGGCCAGCTCTGGCGGAATGACGGGTCCACTTCAACGTCTTACGGAAACATCGTGCAGATGGCGAACGTTCCTGCCCCCGCTTCTTCGAACAGCACGTTGGTGCAGACCAGCACAACCAGTGCCATCACCAGCCCGGTGATCGACAACCAGAATTATACCTATTACCTGCGCTGGGGGACGCAGCAGAACAATGCGAATATGCGTATTGTAAAAGTACTGATCACTTATACTGTCACTAAAGCTGATTAAAATGAAAAGAAAACATTTTCGGCAAAGGATCTTTTCGTTTTCCGGGATCGTACTGACCGTTTTTTTCGGCGCAGTTGCAGCCGGTGCGCAGACGATAGGTTCGATCTCGCCCGTGCTGGTGGGATCAACGGGGAATTTTTCTTCGAACGGCGGACTCATGCTTTCTTCTTCCACGGGAGAAGTGATTGTTCCCACCACGGCCAACGGCGCGTACATTCTCACGCAGGGATTCCAGCAACCGTCCTCTGTGAATGCACTTGTGCTGAACGCGTTCATCGACACGATCAGCTCTTCGTGTGCCGGTGCAAATGACGGTGAAGCGATCGTGCATCCTGCCGGCGGAACCGGACCTTACGCGTATGCCTGGTCGACGAACGATACCACCGCTTCCATCGACAGCCTTTCGCCCGGAACGTATTCGGTGACGGTTTCCGATGCAGGCGGACTTACCACCACGCAGACGTTCACGATAACGGAGAACAACGGGCTCTGCGGCGTGCATGTTTATCACGGCCTGACGCCGAACGCCGACGGGCACAACGATATCTGGATCATCGATCACCTCGATCTTTACCTGCCGAATCATGTCACCGTTTACAACCGCTGGGGAATGCTGGTTTGGCAGGGTGATAACTACGACAACCAGAAAGTTTTCTGGGACGGCAAGGCGAAGGACGGCTCACCGCTGACGGACGGGACTTATTTCTACGTCATCGAGGTGGACGGCTATTCGCCGATGAACGGATGGGTGGAGCTTTCACATTAACCAGCAGGAAGAAACATGAAAAAACATTTATACATCATTCTCTCCGCAGCAGGAATTTTCCTGTCGGGAAGAATTGCAGCGCAGCAGGACCCGCTCGTCAGCCAGTACATGTTCAACCCGCTGTACATCAATCCCGCTTATGCGGGAAGCCGCGGCGTGATGAACGGCGATATCCTTTTGCGCAAGCAATGGGTGGGATTTCCCGGCGCACCGACGACGGAAGTGTTCGCGGTGAATGCGCCGACGAGAAAAGGAAAAGTCGGTCTCGGCCTTGAAGTGATCGGCGACCAGATCGGGCCGAAACGGAACTCGGGTCTTTATTTCGATTATGCGTACCGGCTTCCGCTGGGAAAAGGAAAGCTCGCTTTCGGGCTCGGCGCCGGCATCATGAATTACCGTGTGAACTGGAACGAGATCGAATACAAGGATGCGCAGGATCCGTACGCATCGCTCGGCGCCACGAACATCACCAAGCCCGATTTCAAAGGCGGGATTTATTTCAACAACAAACGTTTTTACATCGGCGCTTCCATTACACACATGAACCAGGAAGCCTACGTGCTGATCAAAGATTCGCTGACACTGAAAGCGAACATGAGCCAGCATACTTTCTTCACAATGGGAAGAGCTTTCCAGCTCGGCGACAACATCACGTTCTGTCCTTCCATCCTGGTGCGCTACACCGCCCGCAACGGTCCGGGCAGCAACACCAGCACGGGCGACCTCAATCTTAATTTCCGCTATAAGGAATTGATGTGGGCCGGAATTTCTTTCCGCGGCGATAAGGAGCTGGTCTTCATGGCGCAGTATAACCTCAACAGCAAATGGAAGCTCGGTTATTCCTACGACATGTCGCTCGGCCCGCTGAAAACATACGAATCAGGATCGCACGAGATCGTTCTTGCTTTTGATCTGAATGTTTTCCAGTCGCAGATTCTTTCACCCCGTTTCTTCTGATACCGCAGGCATTGTGCAAATAATACGTATGAAAAAAATTCTCCCGGTTACGTTTCTCCTTTTCCTGTTCAGCGTTACGGTGATCCACGCGCAGATCAGGCGGGGAGATCATTTTTTCCGGTCCGGTGATTACGCCCGGGCCATCCCGGCGTATGAACGTGGTCTTCGTCATTCGCAGGACGCTGCCGCGATGGAAAATCTCGCCAACTGTTACCGCATCACCAAAAATTACACGAAGGCGGAAGAATGGTATTCCAAAACCGTTGCCGCGAATCCCGGCTGCAACCCGATGGTGTATTTCTATTACGGAATGGTGCTGCGCAACAACGGGAAGAACGATGAAGCTCGTGCGCAGTTCCAGAAATACATGCAGAAGAATCCCGGCGACAAAAAAGTTACTGCACAGGTCCAGGCGCTGGATGAAATGCAGGTGTGGATGTCGCAGACGCCGATATATGCAGTGAAACCGCTCACCGGGATCAATTCGCCCGAATCGGATATTTCGCCCGTGATGTTCGACAACGGATTGCTTTTCGTTTCCGACAGGGGAGAAGTCGACATCCTGAACGGTGAAAATGCACCTGCAACCGGCCGTGCATTCTATGCGGTTTATTATTCGAAGATCAATTACCAGAATGAAGATTCCGTTCAGTTCGGCAAAACAAAAAAGCTTCCGCGCACGATCAACAAGGATTACCACAATGGTCCCGCTTCTGTGACGGAAGACGGAAAGCTGATGGCGTTCAACCGTGTCGACGACCGCATTCACCTGCGCAGCAAACATTTTGTCAACCGGCCGAAAATTTATTTTTCCGAACGGAAAGGAAAATTCTGGAGCAACGCGAAACCTTTCCAGTACAACAGCGACGCCTATTCCTGTGCGCATCCTGCACTTTCTCCCGATGGCCAGCTGCTTTTCTTCGCTTCCGATATGCCCGGCTCGCTCGGCGGAACGGATATCTGGATGTGCAAACGTGACGGGGACGGATGGAGCAAACCTGAAAACCTTGGTCCGGATGTGAACACGCCCGGAGACGAAGTTTTTCCCGAATACCGCAAGGACGGCATGCTTTTCTTCAGCTCGGATGGTCTGCCCGGTCTCGGCGGACTCGATATTTTTTCCGCTACGAAAATGAGCGACGGAAAATGGAGCGATGTCACCAACCAGGGCGCGCCCCTGAACAGCTCCTTCGATGATTTCGCAGTGACGTTCAACAGCGAAGGAAGCCGCGGTTTTTTCACATCGAACAGGCCCGGCGGAATGGGAGACGACGATGTGTACAGCTTCAAAGTCACCAGCAAATTCCTGCGCATCAGCGGAAAATTACTGGCGAGCAAGAACACCACCGATATTCTTCCCAACACGCAGGTGCAGCTCATGACGAAAGACGGGAAGCTCCTGAAGACAACGACGACCGATTCCAACGGGCAATTCCACTTCGACAATCTTTCTTCGGACGGCTCCTACATCGTTCGCATGGATGATCAGGATCCCGGGATTTCCGCAAAAAGCAAATATTACATGGCCGACGACAAGAACGATCTCGTTCGCGTGACGGTGATGGATGAAGCAGGCGGAAAATACACGTTCCAGAACCTGCCGGCGGATCCGTCCGCACCGCCGCAGCTGCTTTCCGACGATGATTACCTCACGATCGCAGGGAATCTTATTTCCGACGGACAACCGCCGCAGCCGATCGCCAACACGGCGGTCAAGCTTACGGACGACCAGGGAAATGTTGTGCAGACGGCGACGACGAACGATTTCGGTGCATTCACTTTTTCCCACATTCCTCCCGATAAAAGCTACATCGTTTCGCTCGCCGACAATTCCGATCCGAAGCTCGCTGCTTCTTCCAGGATCAGCATCACGAACAAAAGCGGGCAGGAGCTGATGTCGACGAAACCCGACGCCAATGGAAAATTCCAGTTCAAAATTCTGAAAGAAGACAAGTCGACGCTCAGCGCGATGACAGTGACGGATGCCGATCTCCGCCTCGACATGAAAGGAACGCTTGTCGGTGCCGACACGATGCGCACACCGCTGGCGAACACCACCATCAGCATCATGGACGACAAAGGGAAAGTGGTTCAATCGACCACGACGGACGATCACGGTAATTTCAGCTTTGTCAATCTTCCGGCCGACCAGTCGTACATCGTGAGCGTGGACGATGTGAAAGATCCCGGGCTCGTGAGCTTCGGGAAACTGTACATCAAGGACGAGAACGGGAAAGTGGTGAAGACACTCCGTCTTTCTGCAGGCGGGAAATTCGAATTTCGCATTCTTCCGCTCGACCGCGTGACGCTCGGCGAAGTGTATGTTGACGATCCCTGGCTGCAGGTGTTGCAGATGAAAGCGAAAGCACAATCCGACAGCCTGCTCATTATCGAGAATATTTATTACGACTACAACGACTGGCACATTCTTCCTGCAGCTGAAATAACGCTCGAGAAAGTGGTGAAAGTAATGCAGGCTGATCCGAGCATTACGATCGTCATCAGCTCGCACACGGATTCACGCGGTACGGCCAAGGCCAACCTCGAGCTTTCCCAGAAACGCGCCCAGGCTGTGGTGGATTATCTCGTCAAGCGCGGCATCGACAAGAAACGTCTCACGGCTATCGGCTACGGTGAAACGCGCCTGCTCAACCGCTGCGCGGACGGCGTCGATTGCAGCGAAGAAGAGCACGCAAAGAACCGGCGGACGGAATTCCAGATCAACAAGAAATAGATTTTCGGTTTCCTGTTTGTTCTGTGGTTTGTCGTCTGTGACCCGGAACCTGAAACCGGAAACCAGGAACTTTCAAACTCCGTACAGTATCGTTTCGCTATCTTTATAACTATGAAATTCAGGGTCATCTTTTGCGCGCTCGCCTCGTTTTTACTGCTCACTTCCTTTTCCGTCACCAACACATACAGCTGCCAGCTTGCGCTGCTGAAGTACAACGGCGGCGGCGACTGGTACGCG
>DASTSF010000196.1:0-6545 GCA_035760825.1 Bacteroidia bacterium | reverse complement strand
CCAGGAAAGCGCTTCACCGTCGGTGTTCTTGCCCAACTTTTCCGGCGACATGGAAAAACCCGTGGTGAACATTTCCGGAAGCACGATAAGGTCGACGCTTTCAGTGATCGTGTCGAGCAGGCGATCGAACATTTTCAGGTTCGCATCACGGTCTTCCCAGTGAAGCATGGCCTGTATCGCGGCAACTTTGAGATCTTTCGGAGGCATAAAACGGGTTAAAATGGGACAAGGACGAAAGTACGAATTACACCGTTGCGGAAGCGGGAAATGCCCGGGTTTCATTGTGCAGGCCCGGCGTTTGCATTGTTTCGTCATTCCTGCCGTAACTTTGAAAGATGAACCTGACGCCGAACGCCATTACCGTTCTTGAAAGCCGCTACCTGCTGCGTGATGCGGACGGTGTGCTGCACGAAACGCCGGAGCAGTTGTTCCGTCGTGTGGCCAATGCCATCGCGATGGGTGAAAAGAAATTCGGCGGCGATCCGTTGAAATATGCGGAAGCGTTCTATGAACTGATGGCGTCGCTGCGCTTTCTCCCGAATTCACCTACGCTGATGAACGCAGGACTCGAAAAGCAGCAGCTGAGCGCATGCTTTGTGCTGCCGGTGGAAGATTCGCTCGAAGGAATTTTCGATACGCTGAAGGAAGCGGCGCTCATCCACCAGAGCGGGGGAGGAACGGGTTTCAACTTTTCGAAGATCAGGCCGAAGAACGATTTCATTCCTGCGTCCGGGGGAACGGCTTCCGGTCCGGTTTCGTTCATGGAGCTGTTCGACGCGTCCACGGAACGGATCAAGCAGGGCGGAAAACGCCGCGGCGCGAACATGGGTATTCTCAATTGTGATCATCCCGACGTCGAAGAGTTCATCTCGGCGAAAACGGATGTGAACCGCCTGCGCAACTTCAATATTTCAGTGGGCGTATACGATGCATTCCTCGACGCTGTGAAAAAGAAGGCGGCATGGCCGCTCATTCATCCGAACACACGGAAAACCGTTCGTGAAATTCCGGCTGTGCAGCTGTGGGATTCCATCATCGATCATGCATGGCGGACCGGTGATCCGGGTCTTGTTTTTCTCGACGCGCTTGAAAAAGCGAACCCGACGCCGGCACAGGGCGTGATCAACTGCACGAACCCGTGCGGGGAAGTTCCGCTGCTGCCGTTCGAAGCCTGCAACCTCGGTTCGGTGAACCTTTCGCTTTTCGTTATTTCACGGGAAGGAAAACCGGCGATCGATATCGATGCGCTCGGTGAGACGGTGATGCTGGCGGTGCGTTTTCTTGATAATGTCGTTGAGCAGAACCAGTACATTCTGCCGCAGATCGAAAAAACGGTTCGCGGCAACCGCAAGATCGGTCTCGGTGTTATGGGCTGGGCGGAAATGCTCATCCTGCTCGGCATTCCGTACGCTTCGGAGGAAGCGATCGCGCTGGGGAAAAAGCTGATGAAATTCATCAATGAAGTGGCGAAGGAAGCGTCGCACGCGTTATGCGCGGAGCGCGGCACATTTCCGGAATGGATCGACAGCGTTTACGCGCCCGCGGTGCCTTTGCGCAACGCGACGCGCACGGCGATCGCACCGACCGGCACGATCGGCGTTATTGCAGGCACGTCTCCTTCCATCGAGCCGCTTTTTGCGCTGGCGTTCCGGAGGGAAAACGTGCTCGGTCACAAAACACTGGTGGAAGAGAACAGCGTTGTGACGAAGCTGCTCGGGGAAAAGAAACTGCTTTCTGAACATGTGCTGAAGAAAATGCGCGGGGAAGGCCACGTGGAGAACACGGATCTTCCCGCGGAATTGAAGCTGCTGCTGAAAACGGCCCAGCACATCGGTCCACACTGGCATCTCGCGCACCAGGCGGCGTTCCAGGAATTCACCGACAACGCCGTTTCGAAAACCATCAATCTCCCGAACAGCGCCGCGCGGGAGGATATCGCGCAGATCTATTCGAAGGCGCGCGACCTCGGACTGAAAGGGATCACCGTTTTTCGTGACGGCTGCAAGCCGCTGCAGGTGATGAATGCCGGAACTTCGTGCGAAGTCTGCGCTACGTAAGCCGGGCGCAACACAAAACAGGACCCAATGGCGTCGACGCATCACGACAAGCACCATGCTTATTCGCGCGATCTGAATATCTGGATCGACACGTACGATGATCTTTTTTCGGATTTCGATCCGCGCCCTTTCAGCGAACGCGTTATTTCAGACGACTTTCTCGGGGAGCTCAACAAGCTGACGAATGAACGCGATGACTTTGTGAAGGTCGTCCGCTTCCAGATCCCGCAGAAAAACCGGGATGAAAAATCGGAGAAGATCATCATGGAACGCCTGGCGTTCGACTTCAAGCGGCAGTTCGCCGTTTTTTCGGCGGAAGTGAAAGCGAATTATGGCCGTGGCGCAGCCATGACCGCGGCGGGATTTTTGCTGCTGGCCTGTGCCGTTCTTGTGAACGCGATCGAGTCGCAGAAATTATGGCACAACTTCCTGCTGATCATCCTGCAGCCGGCCGGCTGGTTCTTCGTGTGGACCGGCCTCGACCGTATTTTCTTCGGCGGAAAACCTTCCAAGCGGAAACGCGATTTTTACGAACGGCTCGCAAAAAGCAAAATAGAATTCGTCGCGATATGAGCAGGTTTTTATTCATGGCGGGCTGCCTGTTGTTCACGCTCCGCGCGTTTGCGCAGCAGGATACGGCGGGAAATGCCCCGCGTTACGTCGTTCTTCCGGGTGTGAAGGAAAATTTTCTTTTGAGCGGGTATTCGAAATACAATTGCTGGGATGCGGATTCGTCGGTAATCGCTTTCGCATTTTCACACCTGCGGGAAGGGCTGGATTCGCTGCAGAAAGTGAACGAAAAAAATTTCGTGATGGCGGAGGATTTCAGGAACATGCGCCCATTCGGGCAATACCATTTTCAGGTGCTGGGCATGCAGGATAAAAACAAGGAGCATCTTCTTTTATTCAATGCGACATGCGATCTGCGCGATGTAAATGATATTACGTGGAATACGTACATCCTGAAAGTGTACGATGGCGGTCCGTGTTATTTCAGCGTCGTGTACAACGTGACGGCCGGCCGTTGGGAAATGCTGTATTTCAACGGGACGCGGTGAAGCGGGAATCCGTTTTGCGGATGACAAGCGCCGGGCCGGAGATCAAAACCTTATCCGCCGAAAATAAAACGAAGCACTTTCGGAACTTTTTTCCAGCCGTCCTGTTGTTTCAGCTGGAACAGGATGCCCGCGCAGGCGATGTTCACCACGGCGAAAACGAGATACATCAGCAGGAAATTTTTCAGCGAAAGTTCCGTGAAGTAATTATCGAGCACAAAATAAATGAGCGCGGAATGCAGGATGTAAATGAAAAGACTGCACGAACCGAGCCAGCGCAGCGGGCGGAAGAACGGGTGTGAGTTCAGGTAAGGAAGCAGCGAAAGTCCGCAGAGAATGACGCCGCAGGCCGCAGCGAGATAGGCAAGTCCCGGCGGATAAAAAAGCTCGCTGTATCCTTCGCGTTCTTCGATGGGGCGGTGGAAATAAAGCCACGCGATCCCGCCGCAGAAAAGAAGAAACCCGAGGATAAAAAACAGCGCACGCTTCCGGAGAATAACAGTTCCGTTCGTTGCCACGAGCGATCCCGCGAAGAACAACCCGAGCCAGGGGAAAACGGGGAACCACCCGTCGAACAACCAGCTTTTGATCCACCAGTGCCAGCCGGCCGGAAAGCTGAGTGAGGAAAAACCCTGCGTGAGATCGAACTCGTGCACGCCGGGCTCGTAATAAAAGAGGAGCTGCAGCACGGGACCCGCTGCAAGAAGCAGCACCGTCAGCGCGATTTTCGCCGGTAATTCCAGCTTTGTAAAAAATCCGCCGAGACAAATGCCGAACCCGGTGAGGTAGAGCACGTCGAACGTCGTGAACGGAAGAATGCGCCAGATGAAGAGATCGATGAGCGCACCGGTAAGGATGATCTCGAGCCCGCGCCGGACGAAATACGAAGCGGGATGTTTCCTGCCGCCGAGCGCCACCATGAATCCTGCGAGAAAAACGAAAACCGGCGCTGCAAAAGAGCCGTAGATGCGGACGAGAAAGCTGTGCGGCGCCGCGAGACTTTCCGCAGCCGAGTTCGCGCAGAGCATGGTGAAGATGGCGAACCCGCGGAAAATGTCTATGCCGGGGTAGCGGCTGAGCTGGTCTTTGTGAAGATGGTCGAGGATCATCGCGAGGGATGGAGAGAAGTTCCGTTTACGTTTCCGGGCGCAACCGCGAAGAAAGCGAATTCCCGCGTGCGGGTGACGGAGGAGAAAAAATTTTTACGGCCGTATGATCGCTAAGTGTGCAATGACGTAAACGACGAGCAGCCCGAAAAAGCAGGCGAGATCGAAACGGTTGGATTTTTTGCTGTCGCCTTTGTGCGCGAAACGGTTCGAGATGATGCTGAAGACGATGCTGATGAGAATGAGTGCGAACGACATGTCGTGGATCTTATCGACGATCGTGAACGATGCGTGATCGGGCAGCGAAGAATCCACGATGTATTTGTTGCCCACCGCGGCGAAGAGCGCACCGACGGCGAGGCTGGTGCGCGCGCCGATCTCCGCCCCGTCGAGGAAGAACACGGCCAGCGCAATGAGGAATGCGACATACAGGCCGAGGAATAATTTGAGGAAGATGCTCTTGCTTTCCCGTTCGATCTTCGTCGAGATGGAAAGCCGCGCATACGAGCTGTTGCCGCTGAGCGTCGGATCACCGAACGTGGTGTTGTAGGTATAGATGGAAGGCCTGACCGTAAAATTGCTCACGTGCCAGCCGTTCAGGGAAACCGATTTTTCGATCTTCGAATTTTCCACGTCGGCAACGTACACGAGCTCCGAGGTGTCCTTGTCGGTTTCTTCGAGGTAAACATCGAGCGTCTGGTCGTCCAGCGGGAAGCGCGAGATCTCCCAGTTCTTCTTGATCGTGGCGCGGCATTTCTGCACGGCCCAGGTGTAATTCCCTTTGTGCTCGACAGTGCCGTTCTCGAATTCCTGGCTTTCGGCGTTCACGACCTCCATCGTGCCTTTCGGATCGATGCTGTCGTTCTTGTACAGGTACCACACCCAGAAATCGATGCCGAAATCATTTTCCGCGAAACCGAGATTGTAGATGGAAGTGATGTACACACCGACTTTCACCGTGTCTTTGTGCGGCGTTTCGGCCATCGTATCTTTTACCGGTAGCGTGGAATCTTTTTGTGCCTGTGCGCGTGTGAAAAGACAAAAAATAAAAATGAGGGAAATGAAAAGATGAAAAATTCTGCGCGGCATAAGCTGTTCGGTTGTGGCCGGTGAGGGATTGCTGACGCAGGCTAAAGTAGGAAATTTTGAATTGGAGCAGACGCTTTTCGTAATCCTTGATTCCTACACTTTCCTCAACACCTCAGCCGCTTTCTCGAGCGTCTCGTCTTTTTTCGCGAAGCAGAAGCGCAGCATGTTATCATAAACAGGCTTGTGGTAGAAAACGGAAATGGGAATGGACGCAACGCCGTTCTCTTTCAGCAGGCGGACAGCGTAATCCGTGTCTTTTTCATTCGTGATCTTGTCGTAGCCGAGCAATTGAAAATACGTACCGGGTGCGGGAATGAGCGTGAAGCGCGAGCCCTTCAGCAGTTTGATGAACTTGTCGCGTTTCTTCTGGTAGAAATCGGGAAGCTCCTGGTAATGTTTTTTCTGTTTCAGGAATTCCGCGATGCCGTATTGCACGGCGGTGTTGCACGAGAACACGAGGAACTGGTGCACTTTCCGGAATTCCGCCATGAGCTGTTTCGGCGCAATGCAGTAGCCTGTTTTCCACCCGGTGGTGTGGAAAGTTTTCCCAAATGAAGAAACGATGAAGCTGCGGTTGGCGAGGTTCGGGAATTTCGAAACGCTTTCGTGCTTTTTCCCGTCGAAGATGATATGTTCGTACACTTCGTCGGACAGCACGATGATGTCGGTGTTCTTCGTCAGCTTCTCGAGCTGCTTCATGTCTTCGGCCGTCATCACCGCGCCGGTGGGATTGTGCGGCGTGTTGATGATGATCATGCGCGTGTGGTGGTTCACCACTTTCTTCACCTCGTTCCAGTCGATGGAATATTCGGGTGCTTTCAGGCGCATGTAAATGGTTTTCCCCCCGTTGAGCTCGATCGCAGGTTCGTAGCAATCGTACGCCGGCTCGAAGATGATCACTTCGTCTCCGTCGCGCACCGAAGAAGCGATGGCGGTGTAAATGGCCTGCGTGGCGCCGGCGGTGACAGTGATCTCTGTATCGGGATCATATTTCGCGCCGTAGAGCTCTTCCGTTTTTTCCGCGATCATTTCGCGCAGCTTCATCACGCCCGGCATGGGCGCGTACTGGTTGTGCCCGGCTTTCATCGCGTTGTGCACTTCGCTGATCAGTTCGGGCGGGCAATCGAAATCGGGAAACCCCTGCGAGAGATTGATCGCTTTATGCTCCACGGCCATTTTCGACATGACGGTGAAGATGGTGGTTCCCACCTGGGGAAGCTTGCTGCTGATAGCGCCTG
>DASTSF010000195.1:0-3975 GCA_035760825.1 Bacteroidia bacterium | reverse complement strand
ATACTTTCAAATTCATTGCATCGGGTTCTGCGGCAGCTGCGTTGAAATTGAAAAGCAATGAATCCGGTGCGGGAAGATTTACTGATTTCGTTTTGCCCCCGCTGACGTTTCGTGAATACCTGCTGCTAACCGGGGAGGAGGAATATGCGGAAGAATGTTTCACTAAATTCTTTGGGAAATGGGACGATGTAACGGAGATGAAGAACGGTGAGAGGCTGCATTTAAATATGGATAAGCTGAATGTGTTCTTCATCAAGTACATCAATTATGGCGGTTATCCGGAAGTATCTCTTTCCGAAACGATACAGAAAGATCCCCAGCGGTATATACGGAATGACATCATTGACAAGGTGCTGCTACGCGATCTTCCGAGCCTTTACGGGATCCAGGATATACAGGAGCTTAATTCGCTTTTCACCTATATAGCCTATCACTCAGGCAATGAAATGTCACTCGACGAAATATCGAAAAACTCCGGAGTGGCAAAGAATACGATCAAAAAATATCTCACGTACCTTGAAGCTGCGTTCCTTATTAAAATAATTCACAGGGTAGACAACAATCTCAGGAAATTCAAACGGGCGCACTATTTCAAGGTTTATCTCATTAATCCTTCCTTGCGAAGCGCGTTGTTTTCACCCATCACTGAAAGTGATCCTTTCATTGGAAATATGGTGGAGACAGCAATTTATTCGCAGTTGCAGCATATGGGAAATTCCCCGCTTTATTACGCACGCTGGAGCAAAGGGGAAGTCGATATTGTTTCATTCGGCATATTCAGTACTCCGAACTGGGCTACGGAAGTAAAATGGTCTGATAAATATCCCGATAATCCTTCGGAGCTGAAGAGCCTTTTCCAGTTTTGCAGTATGAACCGTATGAAGAAGGCATATGTTACGACTCGCTCCATTTCCCAAAGAACTTCGCTGAATGGTCTCGAATACGAATTCATTCCCTCCAGCCTGTATTGCTATTCCTTAGGCAAAAGTATCTTGTGGACCAGGACCAATCAGAATCTTTTTCCCGATTATGGCGATGTGATTTAATACAACCCCGGCCACTTCTGCGGATCGCTTTCGCTCATTATCGCATACGCCGCTTCGAAAATATCGTCTGCGCCGGGCTTGCTGAAGTAATCACCGTCAGAACCATAGGCGGGACGATGCTCTTTGCCGGTAAGCGTGCGCGGCTCGCTGTCGAGGAACCGGTAACCTGCCTGCACTTCGAGAATTTCACGCAGGATGTAAGCGGACGCGCCGCCCGGAACGTCTTCATCGACGACCAGCAGGCGGTTCGTTTTTTTCAGTGAATCGACGATCGCGTGATGCACATCGAACGGGAGCAGCGTCTGCACGTCGATGATCTCGGCGGAAATGCCTGCTTCTGCAAGATGGTTTGCCGCTTCCGCGCAAAGGCGAAGCGTAGGGCCATAGCTCACGATCGTAATATCTTTTCCTTCGCGCAGGATCTCCGGAGCGCCCAGCGGAACTTTAAACTCGCCCCAGTTGGAGGGCGTGCGTTCTTTCATGCGGTAGCTGTTCAGCGGTTCCACAACGATCGCGGGTTCGTCCGCTGCAAGCAGCGTGTTGTAAAATCCTGCCGCCTGCGTCATGTTGCGCGGCACGCAGACGTACATTCCACGCAGCGCATGAACGATCATTCCCATTGGTGAACCCGAATGCCACACGCCTTCGAGCCGGTGCCCGCGCGTGCGGATGATGACAGGCGCTTTTTGTCCGCCCACCGTTCTCCATTGCACCGTGGCGAGATCGTCGCTCATGATCTGCAGCGCGTACAGCAGGTAATCGAGGTACTGGATCTCCGCAATAGGCCGGAGGCCACGCATGGCCATGCCGATCGCCTGCCCGATGATCGTCGCTTCACGGATGCCCGTGTCGAATACGCGGAGCTCGCCGTATTTTTTCTGCAGTCCTTCCAGTCCCTGGTTCACACCGCCGATGAAACCGGAATCTTCACCGAACACGCACACTTCGGGATATTTTGTGAGAACGGCATCGAAATTATCGCGGAGGATTTCCCGGCCGTCGCATTGCTTTTCTTCAGCGGAATAAACGGGAGCCAGCGGAGAAACATCCATCGCTTTTCCGCTGTACAGTGTGGAGCTGTAGCGGTCGAAATTGAGCGCCTGGTTTTTTTTCAGCCACCCGGCAAGCGCTTCACGCGCCGGGAGATTTTCATTGCGGGTATAGCGCAGCGCGGCGCGTACGGCCGTGAGAATGTCTTTCCGCACCGGGTCGATGGTGGAAGCGAGCGTGGATCTCACTTTCGAAAGGAAAGCGGCATTCGCGCTCTGCGTTTCCAGCGAAGCGAGCAGCCCGTTCACTTCGTTCAGCTCTTCTCTGAGCGGAGCGAGATAAGCATCCCATGCGGCTTTGCGCTGGTTCTTCACCAGCTCTTTTGCTTCTTTTTCGATCGTGTCGAGCTCTTCGTTCGTGGCGATGCCGGCGGACGCGATCCATTCTCGGAATTTTTTGATGCAGTCGAACCCGGCTTCCCATTCCAGGCGCTCTTTCGATTTGTAGCGCTCGTGCGAACCCGAAGTCGAATGGCCCTGCGGCTGGTTGACCTCTTCCACGTGAACGAGAACCGGAACGTGTTCTTCGCGGCAGAGCTTCGCCGCTTTTTCATACGTATCGACAAGGTGCGGGTAATCCCATCCGCGCGTTTTGAAAATCTGGTATCCTTTTTTGCCAGCTGTGCGCTGGAAACCTGCGAGCGCTTCCGAAATGCTTTCTTTCGTCGTCTGGTATTTTTTGGGAACGGAAATGCCGTAGCCGTCGTCCCATACGGAAACGAGCATGGGAACCTGCAGCACGCCGGCCGCGTTCATTGTTTCCCAGAAAATTCCTTCTGATGTCGAAGCGTCACCGATGGTGCCGAACGCGATCTCATTCCCTTCATGCGAAAAATTGCGGAACTGATCTGCGTGGAGATCGGGGTTGCTGCGATAGTGTTTCGATGCGAGCGCGAGCCCGAGCAGCCGGGGCATCTGTGATGCGGTAGGCGAAATGTCCGATGATGAATTTTTGATCTTCGTCAGGTCTTTCCAGCTTCCGTCTTCATTGAGGCTTCTCGTTGCGAAATGCCCGTTCATCTGTCTTCCGGCCGAAGAAGGTTCCGCCCGGAGATCCGTGTGTGCGTAAAGCTGCGCGAACCATTCCTGCACCGTCAGGTTGTCCGTTGCAAACATGAATGTCTGGTCGCGGTAATAGCCTGAGCGGAAATCGCCTTCACGGAAAACTTTCGCCATGGCGATCTGGGCCACTTCCTTGCCGTCTCCGAAAATCCCGAATTTGGCTTTGCCCGTCAGCACTTCCTTGCGGCCCGTAAGGCTGGCTTCGCGGCTTTCGCAGGCAATGCGATAGTCGGTTAGAACGATTTTACGGTATTCCTCCATTTTGCCCGGGGACAGGGCGGTCTGTTTCTCCGCAACGTTGCTCATAAAATCCGGTTTGTGTGTTTGACCGAAAAAGGTGTGGCCTTAAAGTTAAATAAATAAACGCGGAATTCCTGCGCTGGCGCGGGCTGTGCAGCAACGCAAAAAAAAAGGACCCGAAGGTCCTGCAGTAGAATAAGCTGGTACAGTTATTTGTTGTCGCCGGGAGCGGGTGCAACCTGTTCGGTTTTATTCGCTTCTTTCTTGCCGTCACCTTTTCCCCATTTATCCGTTCCCACGTGATTCAGCACAAAGCCACCGAGCAGCGCAAATCCGAAAGCGACGATCACCAGTCCGACGAGCGGAATGAACCATCCTTTGGGATAATACTGGCGGCTGCCTTCAGTAATGTCGTGATCGTGACTTTGTCCGTGACCGTTTTGCTCGTGATTTGCCATGATTGTTCGGTTAGAATTCCGGGTACAAGTATAAGAGTTTTCAGGAATTTCACGAACACGGAAAAACCGGCGGGGCAAAAAAATGGAAAAGCCGGAGCTGCGAAATCCGGCTTTTCCTGC
>DASTSF010000194.1:0-2621 GCA_035760825.1 Bacteroidia bacterium | reverse complement strand
ACGCGGTTTTTTCCTGCATAGACCGAAGCGATCGTTTCCGGCGAAGTTTTTTTTGCGTGGCGGAAATTTTTCACCTCGTATTCTTCGTCGGCAAAACGCAGCGGCGCATTTTCCTTTTTCGCTTTCAAAAGAAAAACGCTTTTTACTTCATCCTGTGTTTCGCCGATGACGACAGGAATGTTCTTTTTGATGATGCCCGCTTTTTCTTTTGCGATCTTCCGCAGCGTGTTGCCGAGAAGGTTCGTGTGATCGTAGCTGATGTTCGTGATGACGGAACAAACCGGTGTGACCACGTTCGTGGAATCCAGCCTTCCGCCCAGGCCCGTTTCGATCACCGCGATGTCTACTTTCTTTTCGGCGAAAAATTCAAACGCAAGCCCGACGGTCCACTCGAAAAAAGAAGGTTCCGTCTTCTCAAACAGTTTTTTGTTCTTCTGCACAAAATCGACGACGTAATTTTTCGGGATCATCTTCCCGTTGATGCGGATACGCTCGCGGAAATCTTTCAGGTGAGGAGAGGTATACAGCCCGGTCTTGTACCCGGCTTCCTGCAGAACGGCGGCGAGCAGGTGAGAAGTGGAACCTTTTCCATTCGTGCCTGCGATGTGAAGACTGCGGAATTTTTTTTCGGGATGATGAAGCGCTTCGCAGATGGCGATCGTATTGGAAAGATCTGCCTTGTATGCGGCCGGACCCACGCGCTGGAACATTGGAAGGCGCGAGTAGAGGTAATCGAGTGTCTCTGCGTAACGGTTGCGGCTCATTTTTCGTCCGCAAAACTACATCGTAAAAGATGAATCCGGAGCGTCCGAACGGCGCTTATTTCAGCGTAAAGTAAATGTCGATGGGAATAACGAGCAGCTCCGGGCCAAGCGGATCGGCGTCGAACTTGATCTGGTAAGCAGACTGCGTTGCGGTAGAACGGAGAACAGCGTTCAGCGTGGTGGTTCCGTTGGGATTCACTTCCGCTTTTTTTACTGCACCGTTACGGTCGACGTAAACATTCACCACCACTTTTCCTTCTTCCTGTGTCGGGTTAACGATATCGGGTTTGGAAACGATATGACGGTAACGATGACCGTCACCGGATGGATCAGTGCCCTGGTGCCCGCCGGGAGTGCCTGTTCCGGGATCGCCCCCGTTGTTCGGGCCTATATCGCTTCCGCTTCCGTTGCCGAGTCCGCCTGTGTATGGATCACCGCTTCCGTTCCCGCCGATGTTGATGGAAGCTGCGCCTTTATTTTTTTTCCAGTTGTTCAGCGCTGCGAGAAGATCGTTGCTCGCGGTCGGCTGGTTATTGTTCGAAGTATGCGTCGTATTCGCGGCCGGCGGGTTGTCGGAAGAATTATCCGTCACGCTTCCGTTATCCGCCGGATTTTTCACATCGTGTGCGCTGGCATCGGCATCCTGCGATCCGGGTATGCCCGTGTTCCCGCTTGAACCGCCGCCCTGCACGGCAGCATCACCGCCGCTTCCGTCAACAAGACCGACCTCTACGGTCATCACTTCCGGATCGGGAGGAATGGCCGGAATCGGTGTAACGAGCTTCACGAGGATCATGACCAGCAGGAGCGCAATGGTCACAATCACCGTAACGATCCACGCGATCCTGCGCGCTTTCCGTTCGTTGCCGTTCATGGCAAAAGGTATGGCTACCGCGTTTGTCATTGTGTGTTCGAGGGTTTTGCGGAAAGCACCATCTTGAGTCCGAGCTTGCTTCCGATCTGCAGCACGTCGGCGAGATCCTGCACGGTCAGTGATTTGTCGAGACTGAGAATAACGCTGTTGGTTCCTTTCGCCTGCGTTTCGTGGAGCAATGCTGTTTCCATCTGGTCGATGGTGATCGGAACGTTGTTCACGTAATAATTGTGGTTCGCGTCGATCTGCAGCAGCACTTTTCCGTCCGTCAGCGGGCTCACGCTTTTCGAGCTGGGCAGCTCCATCTTGATCACGTTCGGGTTGGCCAGCGTGGAAATGATGATGAAGAACAGCAGCAGGAAGAACATGATGTCGTTCAGCGAGTCTGTAAAGACTTCTGCACCTTCTTTATTTTTTCTGCGGAGTTTCATGTCTTGCGTTCAAAAAGTGACAGGCAAAATCAGTTTCCGGGTTCATTGATCACATCGAGGAACGCGGAGCTGCTGTGTTCGATCTTTTTCGCGAGGTTGTCCACCATGGCGTTCAGCACGTGGTAGAACAGGAATGCGATCACGCCGACGAGCAGGCCGGCAGCGGAAGAAAACATCTTGATGTAAAGACCGTTTGAAATTCCTTTGATGCTGATGTCGCCCGAGAGACCGATCTTATGGAAAATGGTGATCACACCGATGATCGTTCCGATAAATCCGATCATCGGGGCAATGCGCGAAACAAGACTGAGGAAATGAAGGTTTTTTTCCACGCGTGCGATCTCCTGCTGTCCCGCGCTTTCCATCGCTTCCGATACTTCGCGCGTCGGCTTCCCGAGACGGCTGATCCCTTTTTCGATCACGTGCGCGATGGGTGTGTCTTTCGCCCGGCAAAGTTCACGGGCGGAATCGATTTTCCCGCTCATCAGGTAATCGCGGATGTTCGGCATGAAGCTCTTGTCGTTTCCGAGCGATTTCGAAACGACGATAAGG
>DASTSF010000193.1:0-2874 GCA_035760825.1 Bacteroidia bacterium | reverse complement strand
ACATACGCGTATTTCGTCACCATCGATGCCAGCCTGAACCCTGTTTACCCGTTTGTGATCGGGCCTACCTATTACGGAACGGTGCAATCCGGAAACACAGGTCCCACCGGCGGGCACGTGACCATTACGGAATCGACGACGGTATATACCGGGGCAACCGGGATCAACGATGCAGCCGCGCACACTATCGGCGCGACGATCGTTCCGAACCCCGTGCAGGACTATGCATTCGTTTACATGGACGCGACGAGCGCGAACAACGTTACGGGAAGACTTTACAATTCAACGGGCCAGCTCATCAGCACAACGGAAAACATGCAGCCGAGCATCGCTTATTCGCTCGACATGACCGCATGTCCGCCCGGTGTTTATATTTTTGTGATGGAATCCGGCGACAGGAAATTCACGCAGAAGATCGTCAAAACGAAATAAGTTTGGGCAAACGGTTTTCTGCAGGGCACGGAGTCGCAAGCGCTTCGTGCTTTTGCTTTTTGCTGCTCGGGGACGGTAACAGTTCACAGAAAATCCGAACGACATGAAAAATGCAGCTGCTGCCATTCTTTTTTCTTTTCTCCTGATGGGAATGGGTCCGCAGAAAGCCGTCAATGCGGGACTGGATATCAACATCGAAAACCGCGTGGGTGAAAAAGCGCTCGTGCTGGATACGGTGCATTATAAAAATTCGCTCGGGCAGGATTTTACGGTGACGAATTTCAAATATTACCTCAGCAATTTTTCGCTGAAAACAGGAGACGGAAGAACGTACAATTCACCCGACTATTTTCTCGTGAAAGCGGATGACGAATCGACCTGGAAAATCCGGCTGCGCGGTATTCCTCCCGGCAAATACGAATCGCTGAGCTTCCTGATCGGCGTGGACAGCCTGCACAACTGCAGCGGCGCGCAGTCGGGAGCGCTCGATCCCGCCAACGGCATGTTCTGGGCCTGGAACACGGGCTATATCTTCCTGAAGTTCGAAGGGAAAGCGGAAAGCTCGAAATCGCCGGGGCACATTTTCGAATACCATATCGGCGGGTACAAAGCGCCTGCCAACTGCATCCGGAAAGTTACCATCGACCTTTCGAAAATGCCGGTCGTGGCGCAGGCCGGGAAAAAATCCACGATGCAGCTCATTGCGCAGGCGATGGAAATTCTCGTCAACCCGGTCGCGATCGATTTTTCGAAGCTTTCCTCCGTCTCCGATTTCCATAATTCCCCGATGATCGCGGACAATTATGCAGATATGTTCAGCGCGGGAAATGTTGTCAATGAAAAATAGGAAAACAGCGATCGTTATTTTCTTTGCCGGTATTGTCGCATTGCTTCTCAGCTTCAGTCCGGGCAACGATTATTTTGCCATTACCGCGAAAGACGTAGAGCTGAAGATCCCGAAAGGGTTTCCGAAACCGGGTTACGATTTCAAAAAAAATCCGCTGACGCCGGAAAAATTCGTCCTCGGCCGGAAATTATTTTACGATCCCATCCTTTCCCTCGACAGCACGATCAGCTGTGCCAGCTGCCACCAGCGCATCGCGGCATTTGCTCACATCGATCACCCGATCAGTCACGGCATTTACGGCCTTTTCGGAAAACGGAATGTGCCTGCGCTGCAGAACCTCATCTGGAAAGATGCGTTCATGGCCGACGGCGGCGTGAACAATCTCGAAGTGCAGCCGGTCAACCCGATCACGAACCCCGTGGAGATGAATGAATCGCTCGCTCACGTGGTGATGAAGCTGAAACGGAATCCTGTTTACGTACAGCTGTTCGCCACGGCTTACGGCGATACGCTCATCAATTCCGAACATATCCTGAAAGCGCTGGCGCAGTTCACGGGACTGATGATCTCGGCAGACTCGCGCTATGACAAATTCACGCGGGGAGAGGATACGCTTTCTGCCGCCGAAATGCGCGGGCTGAAATTGTTCCGTGCGAAGTGCGCGGATTGCCACAGGGAACCTTTGTTCACGGATAATTCGTACAGCAGCAACGGCATCGCACCGGATACGTCGCTGCATGATGCGGGCAGGATGGCGATCACCGGTGTTGCGTCGGATGAATACAAATACAAAGTTCCTTCGCTCCGCAACATCGCGATGACGTACCCGTACATGCACGACGGGCGTTTCCGCAGCCTGCAGCAGGTGCTGGATTTCTACGCGGCGGGAAAATATTTTACAGCCAATGCCGATCCGCGCCTGAAAAAATCCGCCGGGATGACGAGTGATGAAAAATCGGATATCATCGCTTTCCTGCAAACACTGACGGACAAAACTTTTTTGTACGACCGCCGCTTCGCGGATCCGAATATGCAATAGTGAAGGAGTTTTCTCTTCGCGCGTTCGCGGGAATTGCTTTAACGCAGCTTCGTGGTTTTCTTAACACAGAGGTTCACGGAGGTTGTTTCACTGAGGAACACAGAAATTTTCTTTCACGCCATTGCGTCTTGCAGGATTTGTTTTAGCACAGCTTTGTGTTCTTTGTGCGCAGCTTTGTGCACTTCGTGGTTTTCTTAACGCGGAGGTTCACGGAGGTTGTTTCACTGAAAAGCACAGAGATTTTCTTCCGCGTCATTGCGTCTTGCAGGATTTGTTTTAACACAGCTCGGTGTTCTTTGCGCGCTTCGTGGTGAGACTTTTCAAAAAACGGATCCAACCTTCATAAAATAAAAGATCCCGGTTTGCCGCCGGGACCTTTTTGCGCGGGGAATGCGCTTTACTCCTGGAGAAATTCCTCTATCGCGTAATTGTGAGCTTTTGCGTCGTTACCGAATTACCGCTGTACACACGCACGAGGTAAACACCGTTCGCGAGATTTTCCGTATTCATCGTCGTTGAATCGTTCTGCGGAACCGAAGTGGTCATCACCTGCCCG
>DASTSF010000192.1:0-6115 GCA_035760825.1 Bacteroidia bacterium | reverse complement strand
GGACGATGTTCTGCGCTTTGCCAGCTGCGAATGCGATGACGAAAAGAAAGAGCGGCAGAACTTTTTTCATGGGTGGATGGAAGCAGGTACATATCACGAATTATTTACCGGGCAAGAGGTCGATGAACCAGAATCCTTTCGTGCGGTTTTCCGAAGGAAGCGTGCAGTCGTCCGTGGTTTTTACTTCCAGCGGGCGGTAGATCTTTTCGCCGCGCTCAAAATTTATTTTCCGGCTGAACAGCGGTCCGTCATAGCAGAACGAATGATATTCCCCGTTCTCCCCGCACGGATCTGCATTTGCAGGAAGCTGCTCCCCGAAATTACCGTCGATCTCTTTTCCCACCCATTCTTCGCCGAGGAACGCGTCGTTCGTGCAGCAGAGCACGCTGCGGAAACCGAGCTGAACGAATTCGCGGAGCAGCGCTGACGTGTCCTGCTTCCACAAGGGAAAAACAGCCTGCAGGTCCACTTTGGCGAGGTTCTGCTCGCGGTAAACGCGAAGATCTTCGAGGAAAATATCACCGAAGATGACGTGACCGATCCCTTCCGCTTTCGCTTTCAGCAGCGCGGCTTCCATCTGCTTTTCGTATTCATCGTTGGTTCCTTCCTTTACGCGCACCGTGATGAGCGGAATGCCCACTGATGCAGCCTGCGCTTCCAGCAATTCTTCCCGTACGCCGTGCATGGATATGCGCCTGAACTCGTCGTTCACGGTGGTGAGCAGGTATTTTACGTCGTACATTTTTCCGGAAAGAACTTTGTGCAGGCACAGCGCGGAATCTTTTCCGCCGCTCCAGCAGAATATGGCTTTGGGAAGGTTCATGGTCTTGTGCCGCCAATTGGCGCCGGGACGAAATTAATCGTTTCCCGGGCCGGTTTCATTCCGGAGAAAACGCGCAAGCTCATTTCCCAGCTCGTGAAAGAGCGACAGATCTTCTCCCGAGGTGAGCAGTGAAAAGTTCTTGATGAGGAGAAAATCTTCGTCGTCTTTTCCGGTGAGTACGAAAAAATCGGGCTCGTTTCCCGTGAACGCTTTTTCGAGAAGCGCAAGCACGCCGGCGGGAAGTTTCAGCGGCTGACCGGCGCGTATCACACACAGTTTTTTCAGCAGCGCCGTGCTTTCCATCCGTGATGACCGCCTGAACAGGCCGGTGAATGAATCAATGAGCGAACGCCGGTAAATATTCAGGGAAGGTGCAGGGTCGTTCAGCCCGAAACGCAGTGTTGTCACAGTCCATGAGGCCCGTGCGTTATTCTGCGGGTTGCCGCCCCAGATGAGCTCGATCGTCTCCCTGTTTTTTTTTAGGGTGATCGAAAATGTGTTGTTGTTCCGGAATCTCGATCCGGGAATTTCCTTTGTTTCTCCCCCGGTTTTTTCCGCAAATGCGTGCCAGGTGATCCAGGGTTCGACCAGTTTCCCGGGTTCGCGTACCGGTTTTATTTTCGGGGATTTCATTCGCCAGGGGGCTGTTCACGAAATATAGAACGGCCCTGGCTGAACTGCGCATAATTGCGGTGAAAAAAAGGAGATTGTGCTGTTTCGTCGAGGTAACGGCAAAAAAAAACGGCGTTCAGTTGCAGAACGCCGCCGGGAATGTGATGGAACGCGGGACCGTTATTTCAGCTTGTCTTTCGGTGAAGCGAGCTGAGCGGAATTCTTGCTGGCGGTTTTAGGCGCTGCCTTGGGTTTTGCGGAAACGGATCCTGCCTTGCGCGGAGCGCGTTTGGCCGGTTTTGTATTGGCACCGGTTCCGGTTGAACCCGTGTTCCTGGTCTGGTCTGCCGGAGCTGCGGTAGTCGTGGCGGAACCCGTAGGTGCGGGCGCCGGTTTGGTCACCGTGGTTTTGGACGGCGGAGGCGTGGAAGAAGAGGACGGGTTCTTCGAACCTGCCGGTGCAGAAGACTGCGCGGAAAGTCCGATCGCGAAAAGGGCGGTGAATCCGAATATGAATGCTAACTTTTTCATTGCTGTGAATGTTTTGGTTAATGCGGATGATCCAAGTTTGGTGCCAAAGTCGGCGGAGGCCGCGTAACTTTAGCGCTTCTCACGTTAAAGTACTCAAATTTTGCGGAACTGGCTTACCCGTACTGTTTTGCTGCTCTCGTTCGTCAGCCTCCTGAATGATATGTCGAGCGAGCTGCTGTATCCTGTGCTGCCTTTGTACATGGCGGGAATCGGTTACGGCGCATTCTGGATCGGTGTGCTGGAAGGTGTGGCGGAGGCGACGGCCGGGCTGACGAAGGGCTGGTTCGGGGAATGGTCGGATAAAACCGGCAGGCGTCTGCCCTTCGTGCGTTTCGGGTATTCGCTGAGCGCGCTTTGCAAAGCGTTCCTTCCTTTGTTCGCGAATGCGTTCTGGGCGGTGACGATGCGTGCGGGCGACAAAGTGGGAAAAGGTTTCCGCACGGGTGCACGCGACGCGATGCTCGCGGATGAAAGCGAAGGGAAGAACCGCGGGAAAGTGTTCGGGCTTCACCGTGCGATGGATACGGCAGGCGCCGTGTTCGGACCGATGATGGCGTTCGCGTGGATCTGGTTTTTCGGCGATTCGAATTACGTCCCGCTGTTTTACTGGTCGCTGCTGCCGGGCGGACTGGCCATCCTGCTGCTCTTTCTCATCCGCGACGGCAAACGCAAGGCGAAAGAAGGAAAGCACGTTTCCCTTTTTTCTTCTTTCGGTTACTGGAAAAAATCCACGAAGCAATACCGGAAGCTGGTTTCCGTCATTTCCTTCTTCACGTTCTTCAACAGCTCCGATATGTTCATCCTGCTGCTGGCGGGAAAGATCGTGAAGGAGCAGCATTATTTTCTTCCGTTCAATTCCAACCAGGGACTCATCACTGTCCTGCTCTACATTTTTTACAACCTGGTGTATTCGCTTTTCTCGTATCCCTCCGGATCGCTTTCGGATAAATTCGGTCATGGAAAAATGCTTCGTTTCGGGTATACGTTCTTTGCGATCGCCTATGGAATACTGGCGCTTTTTGCCGTTCACGTGATTGACAACATATACATCCTCCCGGTCGCGTTTGTTTTTTACGGACTTTATTCCGCGTTCACGGAAGGAAATTCCCGTGCGTGGATCAGCACGGTGTGCAATGAGGGGGATAAAGGTGTTGCGCTGGGGCTGTTCGCAGGAATTTCGAGCATCGCTGCGCTCGGTGCAAGCGTGCTGGCCGGGATCGCCTGGGAAGGTTTGGGCGCCGGTATTGTTTTCATTCTTCCCGCCTGTGCGGCGTTTATTTCGGTGATTTTCCTAACTTTTGGATTCAAAGCACCGGGAAAAGATTCCGTTGAAATGATCCGGCAGCCGGAGCATGAAGATCGTTCCTGAGGTGCGGCGAATAAATCCGAACGGCATGAAAACATTTTTTTTACCGCTTGCGCTCCTTTTTCTCTTTACGGGTTGCGGAAATGAAAAGAACACGGACACGAATTCGGACAAGCCGCTGACCGGGAAAGATTCGCTCAAGAAAGAGATCACGGAAAATCTTCCCCCGCCGACGGAAATTAGACAGTTCAGCTGGTTCTACAGCATGTTTGCGGCTGCCGCAACGATGGACGGCGGCGACACGATATTCGATCATTATGTCAGCCCGGAGCACGGCCTCTGGATCATCAGCTCGGAAGGAGCGATGCCGCATTTTACCAATGTGAAAAGCATCAACGATTATAAGCGCAGCGACGGAACGAAGCTGCTGCCCATGGACAAAGACCGGATGCTGGCCGCCCCGAAAGAGGAGGAACTTCCTTCGGTCGACTGCAATTCGAAAACTTTCTGGAACAAGGACGGCTGCTTCACGCGCGAGGAGAATAAATTCAAAGAAGAAAAGATCTGGCAGTACGCCGGGCTCACGAACGACAAGGAAAAAGAAGTGGAAGCGCTGGCGGGAACCATCTCGCGCACCGTCATCAACACGCAGACGTACCGGTTTTATTTTTCCCTTATCAACGGTTCCTGGTACCTGACGTTCCTCGACATCCGGAAACCTTGTGAAGCGTAGCTGTTTTTTTGCGTGTGTGAGATACGCTTCTCACAATTAAAAAAACCGGGACGAACCCGGTTTCTTTTTATTTACCCTGCGTGCTGTCCGCCCCTGGTTTGTGATGCGGACGTTGCTGCTGGTGCTGCTGCTGGTGCTGTTTTTTCTCCGCTTCCCATTTGTTGTACTGGTCGGGCGTGAGCACACCTTTCATGCCGGTGATAAAATCGTCGTGCACTTTTTTGCGATCGGCCGACCAGGATTTCGGGTCGTCGCCCTGGTGCTGCTGGCGGAGCGCATCCATTTTCTGCTCTTTCGCAAGGGCGAGGTCATGGACTTTCGTTTTCTGGTCATCCGTCAGGCCGAGGTCTTTCTGGAGATGGTTCGCAAAATGCGCAGCCCTGTCTTCCGGGGATTTCTGCGGTGCGGGCTTTTCTTTTTTGGCGGTGTCCTGCGCGAACGCAAATGAAGCGGAAGCGAGCAGGAGGAAGGTGACAATGAGCTTTTTCATGGTATTGATTTTTGTGGGTTAGACGATCAAAAAGTCTTCCGCCTTTCTCAGCGGATTTCTTTTTTGCCTTTTTTTAACGATTCGGTTACCCGTTTAAAACGCCGTTCACGCGTTTCCTGTTGTTTGGCGCCGGAAATAAATTGCGTCATTTCCTTTTTGTACGTGAATGAAAGTCCGTCGAAGAACGTTTTCGCCTTTTTGTTTTTCGCGAACCACTTCTGCAGCTCTTCCGGCACATCGATCTTCCGTTCTGTTTTCGCTTCCTTTTTTGCACCCGAGGCATTCAGCTTCACGGCTTCCTTCACGTAATCCGCCAGCTTTTTTTCATTCACCTCTTTGATCGACGTGAATTTGATCATGCGGTTGTGCGCGTTGTCGTGACCGTCGTTGAACAGCTTGTGCCTGTCGCTCATTTCCGCGCCGCGGTAAAAAACAAACGACACGTGCTTTTTGAATCCCCACAAACCCATGGCAAGCCCGTTCTTTTCGAACGCCGGTCCCCATTTCCAGTTTTCCTCGATGGCAGGTTCGGCTTTGTGGATGATGGCGCGCACTTTTTCAACGATGGCGCGGATGTTTTCGGGCATCTTCGCGTAAGCAGCGGTGATGCGGGTGGATGCAGACTGGCTCATGCTCAAAAATAGGAAATGACATCGTTCGTTTTTGAGGAAACATTGTAACCATTCAGGGTTCAGGCGTTATTCCTGAGTGGAATTCTAACTTTGCGGGAGCCCTTTTCATGCGCATCATTTTCATTTCCTTCCTGCTGTTTTCTTTTTTCGTGAAAGGGAGCGCGCAGCATCCCGGTCAGGCCATTCCTTTCCGCGATGGAAACGCATGGGGATTTGCCGACAGCACGGGAAAAATAATTTCTCCGTGCATCTATGATTATATCGACGCCAGGGTAGATTCTTCTTTTTTTGTCGTGGGTCTCGCAGGAAAATATGGAGTCGTCAATGATTCCGGCAGGCTGATCGTTTCCGCGGAATACGACAGGATTGAATTTGATCATGCGTTCATACGAATAGTGACGGGCAACAAATGCGGTCTTGCCGGCCGCAGCGGGAAGATCGTGCTGCCTGTCGTTTACGATGTCATCGAATTTTCCGGTGAACGGCCCGGCCTGGCGATCGTAAATCGTTACGGAAAATGGGGACTGGCATCCGTTCTGACCGGGAAGGAAATTATTCCCTGCATGGCCGACGATGATTCACCGTTGTGGCGCGGCGACGATATTATCGTATTGAGCCAGGGGAATAAATACGGCGCCTGTAACCAGAACGGAAAACTCCTCGTGCCGTTCCGCTACATGTATGTGCAACTTGCCTTCACCGATTCGCCCACTATTCTTGCGTACACGAAAAAAGCGCTCGATGTCTACGACACAACCGGCCACCTGCTGGTAAAAACCGGTCGTGATGAATATGTCGGGCGCAATGATTCTCTTTTGTTTTTCGATGGACGAAAAGGCCTGTATGTGCTCGATCGCAAGGGGCGGAAACGTCTTCCCGCGAAAGGCCAGGTGATGTGGACCGGTTACCTGAGTATGCAAAATTATTTCCAGGTGCACGGTCGCAGGCCGGGGACATACGGAATAAGCGCGGCGAACGGCAAACCGGT
>DASTSF010000191.1:0-14329 GCA_035760825.1 Bacteroidia bacterium | reverse complement strand
ACTTCCATCGTTACATCGACGTTATTTATGGATGGCAAAAGATCGACGTTGAAAACGCCAGCGGAAGGATTCGGATATACGACAGATAATGGAGGCGTATATGTCGCGACAGTTGTATCCGCATCATGGCTGGCCATACGTGCCGTTCCCAGCACGACAACGGATCCTCTTACCTCATCATTTCCCGAACAGTTCGTACGTTTCAGCACATAATCATAATCGCCGTCTACCACCGGGTATCCCATGTAAATACCATTCCAGATGATCTGGCCGTTCCAGAGACCATCGCAGGGCGGACTGGGAACATAAACCTGGTCGTAAAGCATGTTCCCCCAACGATCGAACACCAGCAGCTCAGCCTGGGTCACTCCATACGCAGGGCCACCGCCGACCGGGTAAGCGGGATCGATAAACTGGAGGTAGCACGAACCGGTACAACCACCGCTCCAGTTCACTTCGAACCATGAATTTGCGGAGATCGTCGGGAATGCACCGGAAGGATGATAACACGGATATACCACATAACTTGCAGTTGCGGTATAGCACGGGCTCGTTACCGTGACTGAATATGTTGTCGGTGAATTCGGATTACCCACCACGATTGATTGGGTGGTAGCGCCGGTGTTCCAGAGATACGTTACACCTGTCGGATTACTCGGGTTTGCGGTAAGCGTATACGAAGCCGTACAATGATCGCCGGTCTCCGTGGAAGTGATGTTTGCGGAAAGCGGCTGGTATACGAGTATGCCGATAACATTGGAATAAACCGCAACGCCGCACGGCCCGAGCGCGGCACGCCGGTAGCAGGTTGACGTCGAGATCGACGATGGTGTATAGGAAGTTCCGGTTGCACCGGCAATGTCGGTCCACACGCCGTTACAATTCACCGATTGCTGCCACTGGTAGTTCCAGGTCCAGTTGCCCCCGGTGGCGGGAGTTTCGGATGATATCACGGAAGGAGTTCCCGACGCGCAGAAACTGAGAGGTCCGTTATAGCTGACTGTTCCCGGGTTGAGGTAATCCGCCTTCAGGCAAAAATTATCTACGGTAGCGGTAAGCGCACGGTCGTCACCACCCCAGGGAATTGATCCGTGCTGTACGTAATCAAGATTGAAAACGCCGGGCGGGATTGTAAAACACTGCGGAGAACCTGGCGCATGGATCGTTCTTCCCGCGTCCAGAAAAGCGCTGATGCGTCCGTTGAATTCATCAAGACGTTCGAGCGTTATGTAATAATGCGTGCCGAGGGAAAGCAGAATTCCCGCGGACGTTGACCACGCACCGTTTCCATCCTTCGCACGGCCATCAAGCATGAACGTCGAAGGATCGTCCGTGTGATTGTTCGATATCCAGCATGCTGCGATCGCATCCTGGTTCGTAGCTGTGTAACTGTCATCGCAGAAAGGATCCTGTGTTCCGGCTGTTATACCACACAGCGTATGACCGGGTCCGCCCGTTCCAACTGCCGTCGGGTAAAAATCGAAATCCGCTTTCCAGGTATTCGCACCGGTGATATCGCCGCCAAGCGACTCATAAACTCTTCTCTGGATATGCCCGCCGTCGGCGACATTATTGTATAACACATTTCCGCCGGTGATGCTCACCCCGCTGTTGATCTGCGTCCACCCGGTGGATGAAGTATAATCAGACCACACATCGCAGTTGCCGCCGGCCCTGAGACCCGTCACGCAAATATTGTCGATCAGCGCATTCAGTTTGCGCGAAGCGGCACCCTGGATCACAGATCCGGACTGCACATACGCGAGGTTGGTGATGCTGCCGGTGAATGTCAGGGAAACCGGAGAACCGCTCAGCGGAATGGTTCTCGCCGGATCGGAAAATGCACTTACGGTAACGGTGTTTCCGCTGCGCTGAAGCTCGAGGTAGTACCAGGTGTTCAGGGAAGGAAGACTGATACCTGCGGACGACACCTGGCCCGCATTCGCACCATCTTTTGCGCTGGCGTACAATTTCCATTGGGAAAACCCGGTATTGATCGGGCTGCTGTAAAGTATCTCGATGAAATCTGTGGGCGTATACGATCCGGATGACGTGTAACGGTAAGGGTTAAGCGTATTGGACGTAAAGCTGATGATGCTGTGCGCTACCCCGGAAGAAAAAGTGGTCTGCGGCATAAAATCAACAAGCGCCGTCCAGGAAGTGTTATCCAGCATGGAAGTTGTCGGGCTGAGCGAACGGAAGACACGCTGGTCGGATCCGCATACCGCGGGATTGTAAACGCAATTCCCACTGCTGACGTGCACGCCGCTTCCCAGCTGCGTCCATGGTACCGCGGAAGAAAAATCATCTGAAAAATCGCAGGCAGATGCATGCTGCAGGTTAAAAAGAAGGGACGCTGCAAACCCGATGTTGAACAGGAATCTTTTTTTCATGGATAGAAGTTTGGTGAATAAACCTTTCCCGCTTTAGCGGCACATTTTTCACCAAAACTATACGCCCGGAATTCCATTCACACCTGCCGCGTAAGCAGCTGCATTGCTGAAGTAACCACCGGTGACATCGGCGTAAGAAACGGGATCAGCGTTCCATCTTTTTCAGGAAATCATTCCGCCTGCGCCGCGAGAGCAGCACTTTTTTCCCGTTGCTGAGCTCGATCGTTCCCCCGTCGGCGGCGGCGAGACGCATGACGTGGCGGCAGTTGATGAGCCAGGATTTGTGCACGCGAAAAAAACCGAACGGCTCCAGCTCGGTTTCAAAATCGCCGATGTTCCTCGACACGAGCTGCGTTCCTCCATCCGCCGAATGAATGATGGAATACCTCCCGCTGCCCTCGATGCTGATCACTTCGGCGCAGGGAATGAAGCTGATCCCTTCCGTCGTGCTGACGCGGATGCGGTACTCTTCATCCGGTAACGTTTTTTTCATCGTCTCCCTTCGGGAAGTGACACGCTCTGCAGCTGCTTTGAGCTCGCGCGGTGAAACAGGTTTCAGCAGGTAATCCACGGCGTCGGTGCGGAATGCGCGGACGGCATAATCGGAATGTGCCGTCACGAAAACAAGGGAGCAGGAATTTTCGCGGATCGTGTCGACGAGATTGAACCCGTTTTCCTCCGGCATTTCGATATCGAGAAACACGACATCCGGCTTCAGCTTCCTGATCTGCGTTATTGCCTCACCAACGGAAGAAGCCGTTCCGGCCGGTTCTATATCGGGGCAATACAGCGTGAGCAGGCGGACAAATCCTTCGACTGCATTCGGTTCATCATCGACGACGAGGGCTTTTAATCGTTTCATATTCCTTCTTGTTTTTTCCCGGTGAAAGGGATCGCGAAACGGACCAATGTTCCCGTGGCATTCCCGTTTTTATCGGTTTTATCAGTGACTGAAAAATAAAATTGCGCCCCGCTCATTTTGCAGAGCACGCGAAGACGGTCGGCCGTGATGTCGCTTCCCGCCGAACGATGATCGCCTGCGCGGAGCTTTGCGGCAGTCGCGCGACCCACGCCGTTATCCTCCACCGCACAGAACAGCTTCCCGTCCTCCATTTCAAAACGCACATCGACATGTCCCCCCGCTTTCCGGTTCATGATCCCGTGACGGATCGCATTTTCGACCAGGGGCTGCACCAGCATGGCCGGGACGAGCGTCATGGATGTGTCGATATTCTTATCCACCGTGATGCTGTATTTCAGCCGCTCTTCGAAACGCAGCGATTCGATACCGAAATAAAGTCCGAGCATTTCTATTTCGCCGGCCAGGGTGATGTAACGCTCGCGCGCGTGATCGAGGCTTTTCCGCAGCAGCTGCGCGAATGAAGAGAACATTTCTATCGCCCGCGATTTATCTTCCTTCAGCACATACGCCTGGATCGTATTGAGTGCGTTGAAAACAAAATGCGGGTTCATCTGCAACGCCAGCGCCTGCTGGCGGAAATCCTGGGCCTGCTCGCGTAATTCCGCCTGGCGCTTCAGCTGCCGGAACCGGTAGCGGATCAGCAGGAAGAAAATGGCCGAGAGAACGAGGAACGCTGCTATCCTGAACCACCACATCTGCCAAACCGGCGGAAGTATCGTGAACGAATAGAATGCAGGAGCCGAGCTCCACACGCCGCGTTCATTTTCCGCCTGCACTTCGAATGTATAATTCCCGGGCCCCAGCGACGCAAGCTCCACCGAGTTGGAATACGTATACGTCCATTGCGGATCTTCCTGCGAAAGACGGTAACGGTAACGGAGATGACCATGCATGCGGTAAGCAAGACCTGCGAATGAAATGCGCAGGAAATTGTGGTCGTAAGGGAGACTGATGTTTTGCGCGCTGGAAATTTCCTTCCCGTTCGCTATGATCTCGCGCAAATAAACCGGCGGAAGATAGTGTGTGGCGAAAGAATGATCCGGATCGAAACGGATAACGGACGCGCCGGTCGACATCCAGAGATCTCCATCCTTATCCGTGAAATAACAGCGCCCGTCGTTACTGAGAAAGCAGCTCACCTCGGGAAAAACGGATTTTTCCCATACGCCGTTATTGTTGCGCACATTGTACAGTCCGTAGATGGTGGTCAGCCATAACGAATTTCCCTTTCCCGGCATGATCGAAAGAACATGATCCGTTATGATGCCGTTCTCATCGGACAGCAGCCGCGTTTCCCCGTTTTTTATCCATGCGATCCCGCTGCTTTGCGTCGCCACCACAAGCGTTCCGTCGTCGAGCGAACAGATGCCGCTCACACGCTTGCGGAAAACGGGATCCGGCGAAGCGAAAGGAACCAGCGTATCGTGTGAAACATAAAAGAGCCCGTCCATTCTTCCCACCCACGTCTTCCCGCCCCGCTCTTCGAAGATGACATCCGGTCGTTGTTTGTCCGGGTTCGGTCCGAGCTGTTTCCATTCATCGCTGCTGTCAAGGAATGCAGCCTGCCACGATTCGCAGCAGAATGTTCCCTGCGCACCTGTTTCGAACGACTGTATCGACAGTCCCCATTTTTTTTCCTCCTGCAGGCCGGGCCATGAACAGGCTTCCGCGAACCGCCTTTCCGCAATGAAGAGCCGGCTGCGCAGCGAATCAAACGTCACCCAACGGAATGAATTGTTATCGCCGGCAAGCACGACCGGTGAAAGGGGCGAATTGCCGCCGCTCAACCGGAAGAGGCCTTTGTCCCTCCACAACGCTAACGTGCAGTCCTTCCCGGCCTCCGCCAGGCAAACAACTTTATCTTCTTCGTCACCCGGGATATTCCACAACAACGTATGCACGGAAGGAACGTAAAAAAGTCCGTGCGAAAGTGTCGCTATCCAGAATGCGCCTTCCGCATCCTGCATGATGCGGCTCACCGATTCACCCGGGTAATAGGTATCGAAAACAGTTTCGCCGCAGGCCGTCTTCCCGGGACGGTAGCGCCGCACGCCTCCGCCGGCGTCCATCGTCACCCAGAGGCAGTTTTCATTGTCCTCGTACACACACAAGGGCTGTTTCGGAAGCGGCTGCTCCGTCATTGTACCTTGCGGACTTATCTCCACCAGTTCATTCATCAATGCAAAGCACCAGCCCCCGTTCCTCCGCCTGATGCCCGCGATCTGCTGGTGGCCGCTGAACTTTTCGAAATTCAGTTTCTCATCCGTCATCCCTTCCGAAGTAAACTGCAGTCTCGTGCCCGTTTTCATTCCCGCCGTTTCCTGCATTCCATACAACAGTCCGCCGCCCGTGTCCATCATATAATATTCCGCCTTGTAATTCTTCCTCGTTGAAATTCTCCTGAAAACACCTTCAGCTGAAACAGACACGATGCCGTGGATGAGATAGCCGATCTGCACTTCTCCCGATGGGAGCACATTCAGCGAACGTGCGATACGGATACCCGGCAGGTGATTTTTCAGCGTGTCATTGAACGGATAAACGGTCACCCGGCCGTTGTCAATGCAGCACAGCTCACCGTTGAACGGCATCGACCATATACGTCCGCGGAAATCTTCGCAGATCCGGAAAACCGTGTTGTCGGTAAGTCCCTGCGCAGTGGTGAACGCTTCGAAGGAATAACCGTCGAAACGGAAAATGCCGCGATCGGTGGCCGTCCAGATGAAACCGAGATGGTCCTGGATCACATCGTACACTTCGTTGCAGGGCAGCCCGGAAAAAGAATTGTAGCGTACATACGCAGGCGACTGGGAAAAGAGGCTGCAGGAAGAAAGAAAAAAGAAAAGCAGGCAGATGGATTTCCGCATCGGCAAGGGACGTAACAAACACCTGGACGTATGTAGTGAAAAAATAGTCTCCCTTGCCATAAAATTCTTCCGGCAGATCAAGGATAAGCAGTTATTTATGCAGAAATGGGGGGACAAACTGCGCAAGACGAAGATAAAAAACCTTCCGGCTACCGGAAAAAGCCGGTTGTCATTCTTCCGTGATCAGTCCCGCTTTCTCTCTCCTGTTGTAGGAACGGATGAGCAGCACGTAAAGGATGATGCCGCACATGTAGAATGCAGCCGTGATAAGAAATATGTCGACGTACGGCCACCCGATGTTGCGCAGCGATGCAAAAATGAAACGCGTGCTGATGAACCAGCTTCCCGACCAGATGGCGGCAGCGAGCGCGCTCGTGATCTCGCGGTTCTTCTTCCCGACGTACTTCATCGATATTTCCGTCGTCATCGGACCTGCGACATTCATCAGCGGCTGGCGGATGATGTAACAGGCAACAGCAATGACGCCGGCTATCGCGAGGTGATTGTACAGTTCTGTTGTCGCCATGAGCACGAGCGCAACAACGGCGAACGTCTGCGTGGTGGGAACCGCAACACGGTAACCGATCGTTTTTTTGATCTTCGGAACGGTGAGCGCTGCAATGGCGACGAGAAGAGCGGCGCAGAAATTCCAGGCCGAGATCACGTCGGTTTCCATGTGGTGCACGCGGCTGAAGAAAAGATTGATGAAGGGGATCGTCAGTCCCGCCCCCGTGGCGATGATGAGCGCCGGGAACAGCGCGGAGAAGATGAGCTTCCAGTCGTGCTGCGCAGCGAATGAAACGGGCTTATCTTCCACCCCGGGCTCTTTTTCTGTTTTCACGCGCGAAACAAAATAAACGCCGGCAAACGCCGCCACGGAAATTGCGGCCATGAGGTTGCGTTCGCTGAAAAGAACCGGGTTGATGTGATTGGTGACAGCCACGAACACCGCGCTGCTGATCCCCGCCAGGCTCCACGTGGAATAGCTGAGCGAAATGGCGGCCGTCCGGTTCTCCGGGCTGCAGTTGCGCAGGATGAACGGGATCATCGGGATCTGGATGAACGTGAAGCAGGTTCCCCACATCCATTGAGAAACGATGAGCAGGTTGTCATGATGGAAATGCACGCACCACAAAATGCATAACGCAAAAAGCGGTACGCCCGCGGACGAGATCCGGAATAAAGGCCGCACTTTTTTTCCGCGGATGAACATGCCCAGCGGGAATGCGAAAACGAGCACGCCGGCGAAACGCCAGGAAATAAAATCCGCGATCTCTGCATCGTGGTAACCTTCCGCTTTCATGTACAGCGTCTGCAGGTTCATGAAAGTTGCATTGACCAGCTGCACGCAGAATTCCGCAAGGATGGCGAACAGCACGTAGCGTTCGATGCGGCGGTAGTCGCGGAAAAGGGACATAGACGCGGCGAAGATACAAGGGAATGATCAGCCGGGATGCTTCGCGAGGATTTTCAGGATGCTGTTCTTCGCCATCACGGGCCGCAGCACTTTCCAGTCGAGCAGGACGGGAACACGGTTATCGTTTTCTCCGTCATCCGTATAACCGGGCTGTCCCGTGGCGATGTAAAACAGGACGCCGCTGTTGCAAACCGCAAAATCGTTTCTTGTCCGTTCGAAAAGGTTCGACGTGTCGCCACAGTCAAAACCGGGGTTATCGCTGTTCTTCAGCGCAGCAAGAAGCATGGCGTTAATGAGCACCGGGTAATTTTTGTTTTTATCGAACAGCGAATCGGGCGTCAGCAGGAAGATCGAATCGCCGCGCACGCCGAAAGTCATGAATGAATCGGAAACGGTGTTGCAATACTCCATGCCGCGCGGCGGAGAATAACAGGATACCTCCGCCTGGCGCACGGAAAATGTAAGCGAAGATGCGCCTGTGACGGATGTGTAGTACGTCACGTCGTTGTATTCATCGTCGTCGCTGTTATCATCCGCCACCACGTTCCAGTCCGTAATTTCCGTGACCGGGTAAGGATAAATGTACCCGTAGTAAGGCGTTGTGTTGAACGCGTACATGAGACCGTAACCGGTATAATTCATCGCGGCGAGGCTGTAGATGAAATTCATCGCTGCATCCTGTGCGTGCCTGCCTTGCAGCAGGAGGATCGAATCATAACCCGTGACCATCTCGGAAAGATCACGGAACTGGATCCGGGCATTTACGCCCTGTGCATTACTGCCTGCTTCTTCACTTGTATAAAAGAACACCTGCGCACCGAGACTATCGGGATACTGCAGGATACCCGAACGGCTGATCCCGCAGATCATTTTTCCCGTTGTGTCGACAATGCCTGCATTTCCCTCCTGGTCGTAAACGAACATGAGCGAACCGAAAAAACCGCTGGCGGCATTCCATCGCGGCGCAACGATGATCTTTCCACGCGCATCCGCAAATCCCGTCAGCCCGTTTTTCCTGACCAGGAAATAACCGATGTCATCCCTCGTAATATCATCGTAAACCGTATCGAGCAGCAGCTTTCCGCTCCTGTCCATAAGCCCCTGTTTTTCTTTTCCTGAAATGACCGCGACAGAATTATAGAAATACGCGGGATAATTCCAGGAGGTATTTGCAATCTTTTTTCCCGACGAATTCAGCAGGAACCAGCCGCCGTGATAATCGTACATCTCCTGAACGGTATCATACACCGGTGTCGTTTTCACCCAAAACATCCGGGGACCTTCCCCGGCCCCGCATATCCCGTAAAACGCCGTGTCGATGACCAGCTTCGCGTTCATGTTTGTCACTCCCGCTTTCCCGGAAAAGGAGGTGACGTAAATCAAACCGTCACGGTATTCGAAATTGCTGTACACATCCGGCAGCATAGTGATCTTCCCCTCCGGTGAACGGATGCCGCTGCGCCCGTCATGCCCTGTAAAAACAATTCCGTCTCTTCCGGCATGCAGGATGGAATACACCGGCTTCATCAGTATTCTCCCGTTCGCATCCACCACGCCTTCTTTATAGCTATCCGAACGGGCGGTGCGCAGGTAAGCGTCATTGCTGAACACGGCAAGACCGTCGATGAACGTGACCACGTCCGTCAATGCGACTTCAGCATCAAGCCGCGAGCGGTAACGCACGGAAAGTGTATCGTTGCGCGTGAATGCGATCTCGTTGTTCCCAAGCCAGATATTATCATAGACAAACGGGAAGAGGATGGAATCGGCAACCGTGATCACGCCGTACTTTCCTTTGGATTTTGCCACGAACGCATCGCCGCGGAAAACGTCGTCATCGTCGTTCACCATCCCTGTCGTAAATCCTTCCAGCGATTCGTAAACAGGAGGAGAAACTTTCGAAAAATGTTCGCTGATGATGCCGTACTTCCCCTTGCTGCAGTAATATCCGCCCGACGGGCTGGTGATCTTTACAGAATCATAGAGCAACGCGACAAGAATTTCCCCGCTGAGCGAAGCAATGCCGGTTTTCCCGTTTCGCGAAACAACCACGGCGCTGTCGCGAAGATCCGCCTCAAGCGACGGAGCGGAATAAAGCGTATCGAGAACAATCTTCCCGTGCGAATCCATCACGCCCGCTTTATCATGGATCTTCACCCAGAAGGTCACCGGGTTCGTTCCGCAGATGTGTACTTCGTCAAAACGCGCAGGAAGTACCGTATTGCCAAGGGAATCGATGATGCCGTAACGATACCCGTTCTCCCTGCTGTATTCAGTGATGTACCCGTAGCTTCCGTTGAACTGCGGACCGGAAGTAAACGTTGCGCGGCCGACATGCCCGGTCGAATCGGCAATGGAGTTCCGGTTATTGACAGATACGATGATCCGGGTGTTCGACCCGTCGAGAAAAATATCGTCGTAGGAAAACGGCAATACCACAGCGCCGGAGGAGTTCACGAGTCCTTTCTTCCCGTGGTTCACCGCAATGAAATAACCGTAATACGGATAGTAAGCAATGCGGCCCGGTGAATAATAGACGTTCGCGGGATTGTACAGCGGATCAAGATCGTCGTATACAGGTGCGATGATCTTTTTCCCGGTGACGCTGTATATTCCCGATTTCCCATTCTGCGTCACTTTGAAAAAACCATCCGGCAAAGCATAGATCATGCTGAACTGCGGAGCCACCACCCACTTCTCATTTTTGTTTTTAAGTCCGTACGCGCAGGCCACGTTATCTTTTGCAATGTGAAGCAGCAGCGAATCGGGGATCGTTTCACCCATCTTTTTTCCATCCGGGTAAAATGAAACGTCCATTTCCGGCCGACCCGGGAATTGCAGCATGACCGAACGCAGCATGCCATTCTCATACCAGGAGGAATCGGAAATTTCCCGATCGTTTTCATACACGGTTACATCCATGATCTTTCCATCGGGGTAAAACGAAACGTTCCGGTTGTACTGCAAACGGTTCACGGAAACAGTCGCAGACTTCACGTGACCGTCCGGGTAAAACTGCCTGCTTTCCGTTCTTCCTGTCAGCGAATCGCCGGTTAAGATCCCGGTGAGGCGATGGTTGTTATCATAATCACGTTCGTAAATTTTGAAGCCTTTCGAAGAATAAAAAGTGACGAACACCGTGTCGCAGTTTTTTCCCGCGAGCCCGTAGCTCAGGCCCGTCAGCGTATCACGACGGTAAAATTCCCTTCGCTTTACGCAGCCGGAAGACGAATACGTGATGGATTCTCCGTCGCGCCGTCCCTCGTGATAATGAAAAACGTATTTCAGCTTCCCGCCCGGCGACCAGGCACGGAATTCTCCTTCCTGCACCCCGTTGATATAATGAGCGATCCCCGACAAGCGTCCGCTTTCGTAAAACATCGAATCGACGCCGGCACCGCTTTCCACATCGCGGTAACCGATCACGTTGATGTGCCCGTCGGGATACCAGGAAACGGAATGAGCCTGCTTTTGGTCAGCCGAATAATTCAGCGCCGCTTTCAGCTTTCCGTTCTCGTAAAAGACAGAATCAAACCCGTTGTCCCGGCCGTTCATGAAAAGCTGCCGGCTCTTCACGGCGCCGCTCTCATAATACCATGTGCAGATGCTGTCGTACGCTTCCGAATCGGCAGAAAAATAAACCAGCTTTCCCCGGAACTGCAAGTGACCGCTGATGTAATAATCGCTCACCAGCCCGGCGGGATGACCCGCACTGTCGAACGAGATCACGCGGTAATAGGACGCCAGTTTGCGCGACGCCTGGTCCCAGTTTCCATCGTACCAGATGATCTTTTTCTGCTGCGCGAAAGAAAAAAACGGAAGCAGCAAAAAAGCAACAGCGAAAAACAGGCGAAGAAAAACGGGGGGTCTCACAGCTTCTTCCGGGATTGATTTTGCCGCAAATTACAATGTTTGGGAAGCGAACGGGGCGGGTTCTTTCAGTTGCCGGAAAATGCCGGATAACTGTTGACGGTCAATCGCCGGTAAAAAAAATGGGCCTGCCTGCGCAAGCCCTTCATTTTTTGTGGTCCCGTAGGGATTCGAACCCCAAACCTTCTGATCCGTAGTCAGATGCTCTATCCAGTTGAGCTACGGAACCATTTTAAAATTTTATTGGGGATGATTCGAACCCCAGGTCTTCTGATCTTCCGTCATCCGCCGGAACAAGCTCCGTCAGGTGCTCTATCCAGCCTGTCCGTCGTAGCTCCGCGAAGACGGATTGAGCTACGACCGGGAAGCGGACGGCAAAGATAAAGATTTTGAGAAAACCAGCAATCCGGGGGAGAAATCACTCTTTCAAATCTCCCGCGGCTTGCGGCAGGTCGTTGAAGGAAAAACCGGAGCGCCAGCGCAACGGCACTTTCGAAACCGGTCTTCATTGTGAGCGTACACCCGTTCTCATCACGCTTGCAATGAAACAGGCTTGCCATGCGCAGGCAACGGAAGCGCGCAGAAACCGTGCGCTGACAACCCTCACACCATGCTTTGACCGGCCTCATGTTTTACCCGTTTACCGCGATTTACTTTTGGAACGTTGAAAGGAATTTAAGTGAAAGGATTTGACAGAACCGGTTGTCGCGTCAAGGTGAAAGGTGAAAAGATAACCGGGAAAAAGGTGAAAGCTGTGAGGCTTTTGCCGGTAGATCAGGCGAAGCCCCGTAAGGCTTCCCAATTAAACAGGGACCTGCAAGTCTCTGCCAGAATAAGCGAAGCCCCGTAAGGCTTTGCAAAATCAAACGGAGCCCCGTAAGGTTCTGTAAAAACAAGCGAAGCCCCGTAAGGCTTTGCAAAACAAACGGAGCCCCGTAAGGCTCGCGGAAAAACGAAGGAGGCCCGTAAGCCTCCTTTTTTTAAAACATACAGGATGGAATTCAGGGACTATTATAAAATCCTCGGCGTCGACCGCAATGCCACGCAGGACGAGATCAAAAAAGCGTACCGGAAGCTGGCTGTTAAATTTCATCCCGATAAAAATCCGGGCGACAAAACAGCAGAAGACCGTTTCAAGGAGATCACGGAAGCGAACGAAGTGCTGAGCGATCCGGAGAAACGGAAAAAATACGATGCCGTGGGTGCCGACTGGAAGCATTACCAGGAAACGAACCAGCCGAACGATTTCGACTGGTCGCAATTCGGCGGCAGCGGAAATTTCCATTCGTTCAGCGGAGAAGAAGGCGGTGATTTTTCCGATTTCTTCGAACAATTGTTCGGACAGCGTTCACAGCAGCGCGCACGCAACCGGCGCGGACAGGATTATGCTGCGGAAATGGAGATCACGCTGGATGAAGCCTTTTTCGGAACATCCCGCATTCTCGAAGTACACGATGAAAAGCTGCGCATCAACACCAAACCCGGTGCGTATGAAGGACAGCAGCTCCGCATAAAAGGAAAAGGTGGAAAACCTTCCGGCAATGCGGCACGCGGTGACATTTACATCACGATACACGTTCAGCCGCACCCTGCTTTTCAGCGAAAAGGCGATGACCTGTACACGGACCTCGTCGTCGATATTTTTACGGCTGTACTCGGCGGAGAGGAAGAAGTGCATACACCGGGAGGCGTTGTGAAGATCAGGGTTCCCGCCGGGTGCGACAGCGGGAAAAAATTACGCGTGCGCGGAAAGGGAATGCCGGTTTACGGAAAAGAAAATCACCACGGCGATCTTTACGTTACCATCGGCATACGCGTTCCGAAAGAGCTTTCGGAAGAGCAGAAAGAATTGTTCCGCCGGCTGCAGGCCGGGAACACCGTTACGCACTGATCATTTCAGAATTCCTGCAGGCGCGCAAACCGGTGCTCGATCCAGCGGTCGAGATCTTTTTCTGACCTCAGTATCCGCATCGTCATCGGTTCGTCCATTCCTTCGCGGTATTCCATCACCACTTCGAACCCCATGCGCAGGTCGTAGCGCAGCACCCCGAAAAAATTCCGCATGCGCGAAGCAGCGTCACGATCGCTTCCCGTGGTAAGACTGCGGTACTCGGCTTCCAGCGGGGCCAGTTCATATCGTTTCACCTCTGCCATGCGGCAAATGTAGCTGTAAAATCGCGGGGCATCCGGCGCGGGAAGGTGATTGCGCGTGGATAAATAATCACGAGCCGCAAAGACGGAACGAGGGGTTTATTTCGGATATTTCTCCATTCATTGACGACCTTCACCGTCTTCATAATAAACCTACTCTTCCCGCTATGAAAAACACCCTTCCGCTGAAACAGCTTCTCCGTTTTTTGATCCTTCCGTCCGTGCTGCTTCTTTTTTCAGCCGGGTGCAGCCATAAAAAGAAGCGGAATGAAAACGATCCTAACGATACCATCCCGGTCCGCACCGCGAAATTCTTCACGCTTTCCGAT
Organism: Bacteroidia bacterium; assembly: GCA_035760825.1. Taxonomy (GTDB): domain Bacteria; phylum Bacteroidota; class Bacteroidia; order Palsa-965; family Palsa-965. Next base: position 380 of record DASTSF010000191.1, on the reverse strand, counting down.
GTGCATTTCGATCCGTTCTACGATACTTCGCTGGTACAGAAGCTCGTGCACGCCGATGTAAACGACTGGGACGCGATCTTCAGAAGCTCACATCAAACCGGGTTCGGCGTTTACGGGAAGGACTCCAATTTCAATCTCATGACGGGCGCATTCAGCGCCATGCATAACGTGAATGCCGATCCGGATTTTATCGTGATCACGGGCGATTTCCTCTCGCACAAATTCCAGCAAACCTACGATACGCTGACCGGCACGAAGATGCAGGATGCGCTTCCGCGCGAAGCGTTCATCACGAAAACCATCGAGTTCATCGCGCTCGAGCTCGTGAAAGAATTTCCGCACACGCCGGTCTATCCTGTGCTTGGGAACAACGATGATTT
>DASTSF010000190.1:0-2425 GCA_035760825.1 Bacteroidia bacterium | reverse complement strand
ATCCCGCGACGCTGCTTCACCTCGACCAGCACATGGGCAGCATCAAAGTTGGAAAAGATGCGGATGTCGTTCTCTGGAGCGATAATCCCACTTCCGTTTACGCCCGCGTGGAAAAAACCATTGTCGACGGAAAATTGCTTTACGATGCGCAGGACGATATAAAGCTGCGCGATGAAATGCACCGCGACCGCGCACGCATCATCCAGGAAATGATCGCCGAGAAAAATGGTGGCGCGCCCGTGCGCCTGCCGAAAGTGCACCATCTTCACCTGTGGACGTGCGACGACCTGATCACGGACGGAAGCTATCTCAGCGAACAATAAGCAATCACGATCATGAAAAAATATTTCTTCCTACCCGCTCTTCTTTTCACCGGCAGTCTTTTTGCGCAGCAACCGGTCCCGGCGAAAAAACAAACGAAAAGCATCCTCCTGATGAACGGCACCGCTCATATCGGTAACGGGCAGGTGATCGAAAATTCCGTCGTCGGTTTCAAGGACGGAAAGATCACGCTCGTCGGCGATGCAAAGACCGTGCGGCTCAACATGGCGGACTGGGATACCACGATCAATTGCGTAGGCAAGCAGATCTATCCCGGCATTATCGCACCGAACTCGACGCTTGGTCTTACCGACATCGAAGCGGTGCGCGCGACGAACGACTTTTACGAAGTGGGCGGCTACAATCCGCACGTCCGCTCGCAGGTGGCGTTCAACACGGATTCAAAGATCCCGCCGACCGTGCGCACGAATGGCGTGCTGCTCGCGCAGGTGTGCCCGCGCGGCGGAAGAATTTCCGGGCAGTCGAGCATCATGTCGCTGGACGGATGGAACTGGACGGACGCGACGCTCAAGGCGGACGACGGCGTGCACGTGAACTGGCCCGATACGTACGGCCGGAGCTGGTCGGAAGACGACGGCCCGGGGCAATACCAGAAAAACAAAAATTACGAGCAGCAGAAACAGGACCTCGAAAAATTCTTCGCCGAGGCAAAAGCCTACAACGACAATCCTTCGCACGCAGAACAGAACCAGCGTTTCGAAGCGATGCGCGGCGTTTTCGACGGCACGAAAAACCTTTACATCCATGCCGACCTCGTGAAAGACATCACCGACGCGATCACGTTCGTGAAAAAATTCGCGATCGCGCACCCTGTCATCGTGGGCGGTGTGGACAGCTGGCAGGTGACGGACCTGCTCAGGCAGAACAACATTCCCGTGATGCTGTTCCGCGTGCACAGTCTTCCCACTCGCAACGAGGACGACGTCGATCTTCCCTACAAAACCGCGGCGATGCTGCAGAACGCAGGCGTGCTTTTCTGCCTGCAGAATGCCGGCGACATGGAAGCGATGAATTCACGCAACATTCCCTTCCTTGCCGGAACGACGGTCGCCTATGGCATGGATAAAGAAGCGGCGATCGCCTCGATCACGGGCAACGCAGCGAAAATCCTCGGCATCGACAAACAGGTGGGGACGCTCGAAACAGGAAAGGACGCCACGCTTTTTATTTCGGACGGAGATGCGCTCGACATGAAGACGAACAACGTAACGTGGGCATTCATACAAGGCCGCACGCTCGATCTGCGGAACGAGCAGCAACAGCTTTACCATGAATACGAGGATAAGTACGGGCTGAAGAATAAATGATGAACGGAAAGGATGAATGAATCCTGATCCGTCATTCATTATTCATCGTTTCACAAAACCCTTACGACACAGAAATCATTCCTCCCTTTCTGCACGAGCGAATATTTGCCGCCGACCAGCTGTGAAGCGCTCAACGTCATTTTCGGATCGGTGGCTTTTACCTTGTTCACCGCGATGCCGTTCGCTTTCATCATCTTCATCGCATCGCCGTTTGAATCGAACATCGCGGAACGGGTGGTGAGTATTTCCACGAGGCGCACGCCGGACGCAAGCTCTTCCGCAGAAAGATCCACCCGCCGGATTCCCGCAGCGGCGATCATCTTTTCAAAAGTTTCTTCATTCGCAGCGGCGATCAGCTCGGGCGCGTTCTTCGCCATGAACATCGCCGTTGCATCGATGACAGCATTGAGCGCATCCGTCCCGTGCACGCGTTTCGTGATGTCTTCCGCCAGCAATTTCTGCAGTACGCGTTTGCCCGGATCTTCATTGTGCTCCGCTTCGATCGTTTCGATCTCTTCTTTTCCTTTCAGCGTAAAAATGCGGATGTAGTTTCCCGCGTCTGCGTCGGCAGCATTGATCCAGAACTGGTAAAAATCATACGGCGAAGTGCGTTTCGGATCGAGCCACACGTTCCCGCCTTCTGTTTTCCCGAATTTCGTCCCGTCCGCTTTTTTGATCAGCGGCGTCGTGAGCGCCCACGCTTCTCCCCCGTCCCTGCGGCGGATAAGTTCCGTTCCCGTCACGATATTTCCCCACTGGTCCGAGCCGCCCATCTG
>DASTSF010000189.1:0-3806 GCA_035760825.1 Bacteroidia bacterium | reverse complement strand
GAGCGGAGCTCTTCATGGAATCGCGGAACTTCTCTTCGAAGATCTGCATTTCGGCAGCTACCGGCTGCTTGATTTCGTCGACGCGGGACATAAAGGGAATTCAAAGGTAGTGGGAAAAATCCCTCCGCGGGAAGGCTACATGCGGACGTCGGCGAACTTGAACGTGCTGCCTTTTTCGCCGTACAGCAGCATTCTGTGCTCGTTGAATTGCATGAACAGCTTGGGCCGAAGAACGATCTTCAGGTCGCGGTTGCTGAACATCGCCTGCCGGTCGATGTTCCCTTTGCTGTCCATGGTCACAAGCACGGCCACCGATTTCCGCGGATTGTTCATGGCATGAATGTGGCGGCTGTCTTCCTGCCCGGTGTTCCTGGGGCTGTCGTTGAACATGAAATACATCCTGTCGCCGCTCACGGCGAAGGCGAAGGAAGAATAATACCCGCCGTCGTTGCGGCTCACCTGGTATTTCGGGATCTTCTTCGCCCACGAGATCGCTCCCGAGGAATCAATGCTGATCACGATGATGTCGTTGTAATAATAATAGTACGTGTAGGAATACATCTTCGTGGCCGGGTCGTACGTCTGCACCAGCACTTCGTAATACTGTTCGGCCACGAGAACGGCGCCTCCGTCGTCGCGCAGCACGAGGTGCTTCAGGTCGTAATCGTACAGCTCTTTGCCTTCCGACGCTTTCTTCGCGCTCATGAACTGCGTCAGGAAATCCTGGTCGAAATCTTTCGTGCCTATGCTGGAAACCTGGCTCGTCTTCCGGTCGATGCGCAGGTAAAATGTTCCCACGATCGCGTTGCTGCTTTTGTTCGAATAGAAACCGCTGCAGATGATATCCCCGCTGTCGTTCACCGTCATCCTGATGTCGGAGATGAATTTCGGATCGATGCTCACTTTGTATTCCCGCAACGAATCCGAAGCTGCGCTGTACATCAGCACGGTGTGATAATAGGTGGGCTGCGTTCTTCTTTCTTTTTTCGTCATCACGCTCTTGTCCTTCGAAATGGTCGCCAGCATGTACACATCTCCTGTTTCGGAAGCGATGAAGTTCGTCAGCGAAAAATACTGGTCCTGGTAAGGCGGAACGATCTCCTTTTCCCATTCGGGAGAAAGATCGGTGCGGAGGTAATCGAGCCGGAATTTTTCATTCGCGTACTTGTCGTACGGCGGATTGATCACGATGAGGAAATGAACCGAATCTTGTCCCAGCCCGAGATAAAAGCTGCCCGGGTTCGCCTTTTTCGATGCGTCGATGCGCGCGATCTCCTTCCACTGGGTCTTTGCAACGCAGTGATCGTCGAGCACTTCTCCCTGGAGCACATTCATGCTTCTGTCCTTGTCGTAATAGCTGGCGAACACGACAACGGTATTCCCGCACAGGAAGATGCCTTCCTCGCTGCGCGCTTTGTCGCCTGCATCCAGCGCCAGCTCTTTCGAGTAATCGAGCGACATGTCGCTCATCCGGTAACGCTCGATGAACGGGTTGCGCGGGCCCCAGATGGAATACACGCTGCGGACAGAATAGAGGTATCCATCGCTTTCGCCCAGCACCTCGGATGTATACGTTTTGTGCGGCTCTTTCTGGGGAACGCCCCAGGTGATCTCCATCTGCGCAAAAAGCGGGGCGAGAACGGCTGTGAAAAGCAGCAGCAGCAGGATCTTTTTGCGCATAATCGACTGTGGATTTTGTAACTTTAACAAAGCTACTTTATTTCCTGCATGCGAATATTCCTGCTCACGGCTCTTCTTTTCCTGGCCTCGTTTCCGCAGGCTGCAGGACAGACCGTGCTTCATACCGCAGGCGATTCATCCGACGTGAAAAGCAAGGTGAAGGTCCGCGTCATCAACCCGCACGGGAAAAAGCCCATCGATTATACGGGAGTAGCCATTCACACAGACAGCGTGCAGATGGCGATCAAGATCAATCCGCTGAATGCATTACGCGGCGATTTTCCTGCGTACTTCGAATGGAGAGTGTCCGATCCGTTCAGCGTGGAAGTGGCGCTCGGTGCAACGTATATCGATTACATGTACGAGCTCGTCAATAACGGCGGGCAATACATTCTCGATGCGAACGAGCGGCGGAACGTGAAATTCTATTCCGGCTTCACCGGGCGTTTCCAGCTCCGCTGGTATCCCTCGAATTCGGAAACCGCGATCACCGGTTTTTACATTGCCCCGGAATTTGCGCGGCGCACGTACCGGATGGATTATTACGTGAACACCGGCCTCATCCGCGAACCGCATCCCATTCACAGGAATTACACCGATTTCCGCCTGCAGATCGGGTGGCAGAACGCCGATCCGTATGAAAATGTCTTTCTCGAATGGTTCGCTTCCGCGGGGATACGTTTTCAGCAAACCGACTGGATCGAAGGGAGCGGGACGGAAGCGGTTTTCAAAAGCGACAGCTGGGCGTCGTTCGTGGTCGGCGGCGGACTCAAGATCGGTTTTACGCTATAGCGTAATCATCACGACTTTTGGCAGGCAAATTCTTCTTCGCAAAAAAACTTTTCGTCTTCGCGTCTTTGCGTGAAACAGGGCCGTCTTTTTATTTTTTCTTGAACGCGATCTCCTCTTTTTTCACGGCGTCATTCTTGTTCGCCAGTTGTCCGCAGGCGGCATCGATGTCTTTTCCGCGGGATCGCCGCACGTTGACGATCACTCCTTTTTCTTCCAGCGCGTTTTTGAATGCGTCGAGACGCGATGGCAGCGTTTGCCGGAATTCCCCGTCGTCGATCGGGTTGTATTCGATGATGTTCACTTTCGCGGGAACTTTCCTGCAGTAGGCGGCGAGTTCTTCCGCATCTTCCACGGAATCGTTGAAGTCTTTGAATACGATGAACTCGAACGTGACGCGTGTTCCCGTTTTGTCGTAAAAATAATTCAGCGATTCCGCCAGCGCTTCGAGCGTATTCTGCTCGTTGATGGGCATGATGTAATCGCGTTTTTTATCGTTCGCGGCATGGAGCGAAAGCGCGAGGTTGAACTTCACTCCATCATCGCCGAGCTTTCGGATCATTTTCGCGATACCCGCGGTGGAAACCGTGATGCGCTGCGGCGACATGCCCAGCCCGTCCGGCGACGTGATGCGTTCCACCGAATCGAGCGTGTTCCGGTAATTGAGCAGCGGCTCGCCCATGCCCATGTACACGATGTTCGTGAGCGGGGAATTGTAATTCTTCATCGCCTGGTCGCGGATGAGCACCACCTGGTCGTAAATTTCTTCCGCGTCGAGGTTGCGCAGGCGTGCGAGCTTCCCCGTTGCGCAGAATTTGCACGTGAGGCTGCAGCCGACCTGCGAAGAGATGCACGCGGTCATGCGCGATTCCGTGGGAATAAGCACGCCCTCCACGATGTTCCCGTCGTGCAGGCGGAACGCATTCTTGATCGTGCGGTCGCGGCTCACCTGGAAATTGTCGATGCGGACGACAGGGAATGAAAAGCTTTGCGACAGCAGCTCACGTGTTCCTTTGGAAAGATTCGTCATCTCATCAAAACCGCGCGCCGATTTCTGCCACAGCCATTCCCATACCTGCTTTGCACGGAACGCTTTTTCGCCTTTCTCCGTGAAAAAGGTCTTCAGCTCTTCCAGTGTGAGCGTGCGGATGTTCTTTCCTTCGGTGTTCATTGCTGCAAAGGTACGACAGGAAATGCCCGTCTTCCTTCAGGTTTCCGCGACTGAAAGGAAATAGCCATTGCCAGAAATAGAAAAACCACCCGCGAGGATGGTTTTCAAGGACTTTGCTGCCGCGCTTCAGGGGCATTGCGTGCCGGTCATATTATAGGTAGGACCT
>DASTSF010000188.1:0-3003 GCA_035760825.1 Bacteroidia bacterium | reverse complement strand
CTACGGCGGACTGATGATCCGCATGGCGTGGCATTCGGCGGGAACGTACCGCATTGCCGACGGGCGCGGCGGAAGCAACACGGGCAACCAGCGTTTCGCTCCGCTGAACAGCTGGCCTGACAATGCCAATCTCGACAAGGCGCGCAGGTTGTTATGGCCGGTCAAGAAAAAATACGGCAACAAAATTTCATGGGCCGACCTGATCATCCTCGCCGGGAACATGGCTTACGAATCGATGGGCTTCAAAACATTCGGTTTTGCGGGAGGACGTGAAGACATCTGGCATCCTGAAATGGACGTCAACTGGGGAACGGAAAAAGAATGGCTGGCTGCAACCAAAAACCGTTACGCAAATGAAACGGACCGCGGTACGCTGGAAAATCCGCTGGCGGCTGTGCAGATGGGACTGATCTACGTAAACCCGCAGGGCGTGGACGGAAAACCTGACCCGCTGAAAACGGCGCAGGACGTACGCACCACGTTCAAGCGCATGGCGATGAACGACGAAGAAACAGTGGCGCTCACTGCAGGCGGACATACAGTCGGCAAGGCGCACGGAAATGGAAATGCAGAGAAGCTGGGCGAAAGTCCCGAAGGCGCGGATATAAAAGAGCAGGGCCTCGGATGGATGAACCCGCAGGGAAAAGGAAATGCGGAAGACACGATTACGAGCGGCCTCGAAGGTTCATGGACAACCAACCCGACGAAATGGGACAACGGTTATTTTCATTTGCTGTTCAATTACGAATGGGAACTTAAAAAGAGTCCGGCAGGCGCATGGCAGTGGGAACCTGTAAACATCAAAGAAGAAGACATGCCGCTGGACGCGCACATTCCCGGCAAGCGCCGGAACCCGATCATGACGGACGCCGATATGGCGATGATCAAAGATCCCGAATACCGTAAAATTTCAGAACGTTTTTACAAAGACCCCGAATACTTTGCGAAAGTTTTTGCGCGTGCCTGGTTCAAATTGACGCACCGCGATCTCGGTCCGAAGAGCCGCTACCTTGGCGCAGATGCGCCGAAGGAAAACCTGATCTGGCAGGATTATGTGCCTCCGGTCGATTACACATTGTCAGGCGCTGAAATTGAAGAACTGAAAGCGAAGCTCCTCGCCAGCGGACTTACCCGCGCAGAGCTCATCAACACGGCGTGGGACAGCGCACGAACGTTCAGGGGTTCTGATTTCAGGGGCGGAGCGAACGGCGCACGTATCCGTCTTGCTCCGCAGAAAGACTGGGAAGGCAACGAGCCCGTACGCCTGCAGAAAGTATTGAAAACTCTTACGGAAATCCAATCGGGGCTGAAGAAAAAAATCAGTCTCGCCGACCTGATCGTGTTGGGCGGAAGCGCTGCGGTGGAAAAAGCGGCGCAGGAAGCAGGCGTGGCCGTCAACGTTCCGTTCAGCGCGGGCCGCGGAGATGCAACCGATGAAATGACGGATGCGGAATCGTTTGCTGTGCTCGAACCCATACACGACGGTTACAGGAACTGGCTGAAAAAAGATTACGCCGTAAAACCGGAAGAGCTGCTGCTCGACAGAACACAGCTGATGGGACTGACAGCACCGGAAATGACAGTTCTGATCGGTGGCATGCGCGTACTGGGCACCAACCACGGTGGAACGAAGCACGGCGTGTTTACGGACAGGGAAGGCGTGCTCAGCAATGATTTCTTTGTGAACCTTACGGACATGAACTATTCCTGGAAACCGGTTGCCGATAACCTGTACAATGTTGTCGACCGGAAAACAGGAGCTACCAGGTGGACTGCTACGCGGGTAGACCTTGTCTTTGGTTCGAATTCCATCCTGCGTGCGTATGCAGAAGTGTATGCGCAGGACGACAACAAAGAAAAGTTCGTCAGGGATTTTGTAGCCGCCTGGGTGAAAGTGATGAATGCTGATCGTTTCGATCTGAAATAATTCGCGAGTCGGATGTCGTGCCGGGCGCAAGTCGTGCCGAGCGCCAGTCGAGGCACAAATAAATTCCACTGCCGCATCAGGCGCGAGTCGAGGCACTGTCAATAAAACCATCCGAACAAAATGAGCCACATCCCTTTTCAAACCATTGACTGGTCAGCCATAGAAAAAACGGAGCACAAGGGAGAAAGCGGAACCGCGTTCTGGCGCACGATCCGGTTCGGCGGACTCCGGGTGCGGATGGTGGAATATTCCGGCGGGTATCTCGCCGATCACTGGTGCGAAAAAGGACACATTGTTCATTGCCTCGAGGGAGAATTTACCAGCGAACTAAGCACCGGTGAAAAAATTCGCCTTGTCAAAGGAGAAACGTACGTCGTTTCCGACGGCCGCAGTTCGCATCGTTCCACATCGGAGAACGGTGTGAAGCTCCTGGTCATCGACGGGGATTTCCTGAAATAAGAAAGAATATCATCGCAGGTATCGAACGCGCAAAGAACTCCGTTTTCACCGGAGGAGCGAAACGCGGCTCCAGCGCCTGCATGAATAAGCTTTCCCGGCCGGAAAGATTTCAAAACAGGAATTAGCAATCTTCTTCCGGCGCAATATTTTTTTCTTCCCGCATGCGTGATCGCTGAATGTGAATGCAACGCCTGTTTACGCCGGCGATTTTAGTCGCCTCCGCTTGAAAAGCCAAACCCGGACAAAGCAGCAGATTGCTTCAGGAAAATTACAATTCCTGCCCGTGTAAGTATTCTTAATTTTAGCTATTCTTACTGATCCGAAACTCCTGAACCCGATGCCGCTTCCCGGAAACACACCTCTCCTCAGGCTCGAAAAACTTGTCGCTCCCGGCTGCGCCGACGTCTACGTGAAATACGAAGGAGCGAACCCGACGGGCAGCATGAAAGACCGCATGGCCCTGTCGATGATCGAAGGTGCGGAGCGAAGAGGGCAGCTGAAACCGGGTGGAACGGTAGTTGAATACACAGGAGGAAGTACGGGCAGCTCGCTGGCGATGGTGTGCGCGACGAAAGGTTACAAAGCCCGTTTCGTTTCTTCGGATGCATTTTCCGGAG
>DASTSF010000187.1:0-8231 GCA_035760825.1 Bacteroidia bacterium | reverse complement strand
CGAACGGCTATTGCCAGTGGCCGATCAATGCTGCGATCCCTTCGAATGCAGATCCTATGAACTCCATCATGGCGCCATGGCACGATATCGATCCTTCAGTCGGAACACCGACTTCCGCCACCGACGTGAACTGGCAGGTTTTCGGAACAGCACCCTGCCGCGAATTCTGCATCAGCTGGAATGACGTGGCGATGTACGACTGCAATAACCTCATCGCCACTTCGCAGGTGATCCTGCACGAGACGACGAACATTATCGACATGTACATCCAGAACAAACCGTTGTGTACATCCTGGAACGGCGGTGCGGCTATTGAAGGGATACAGGATGCTTCCGGAACAAACGCCTATTCCGTTCCCGGGCGGAATTACCCGACGCAATGGACAGCCTCGAATGACGGCTGGCGATTCATGCCTTCGGGGACGCCGAATTATTCTATCGTCTGGGCAGGTCCGAGCGGTACGATCGGCACGACCAATACGGTGAATGTCTGTCCTACTGCCACAACAAGCTATACGGCCACAGTCACGAACGCAAGCTGCTCGGGACCGATCGTGGTCAGTGATGTCGTCACTGTCAATGTGACCAACAGCATGTCGGCGAGCGTTACCTCCACTCCTGCGTCCTGCACATCGAATAACGGAACAGCGACGGCGACTCCTTCCGGGGGTTCCGGCAATTACACATACAACTGGGCGCCTTCCGGCGGAACTTCCGCAACAGCGACAGGACTTTCCGCAGGCACTTATACGGTTACCATAAGCGATGCGAACACCGGTTGCCAGACCACGCAGACCGTAAACGTGACCAACACCGGCAATCTTTCTTCCAGCAATACGACAACGTCTATTTCCTGCAACGGAGGAACCGCATCCTCGACGGTGACACCCGTAGGCGGAACAGGACCTTTCACTTACAGCTGGGCGCCAACGGGAGGAAACTCATCAACGGCGACCGGTCTTGCAGCGGGCACATATACCTGCACGGTTACGGATGCGAACGGATGCACGTCCACGCAGGTCATAAACGTCACACAGCCCCCTGCGCTTACCGCTTCGAATAACATCACGAACGTGGATTGCAACGGCAACTCGAGCGGAGCGGTCACGGTTACACCTTCAGGCGGAAGCGGAGGTTATATGTATACGTGGGCTCCTGCAGGCGGGTCGAACCCGACCGCATCGAACCTTCCTTCCGGAACATACAGCTGCACGATCACCGACTCAAACGGATGTACAACGACATCAACCGCAAACGTAACGGAACCGGCTGCGCTCAGCGTTTCTGTGAGTGTTGCCCCTGTGAGCTGCACCGGAACCACTACCGCGACTGCAAACGTTTCCGGCGGAACAGGAACCTATAATTACGCCTGGTCGAGCGGCGGAAACGCGCAGACCGAAGGAAACCTCTCACCGGGAAGCTATACGCTTACTGTTACCGATGCGAATAACTGCGCAGTCACCAGCCAGTTCAATGTGGTGCCGCCGGTGACAATGACCGTCACTTCCACGTTTACGGATGCAAGCTGTTTCGGCGGCAGTGACGCAACCGCCACCGTGAATCCTTCCGGGGGCACGGCGCCGTATACTTATTCGTGGTCTCCTTCCGGCGGAACAAATGCAACGGCAACAGGTCTTGCACCCGGTACGTACACTTGCACAATCACCGACGCCGGCGGATGTACCGCCACGCAGACTGTTTCTGTTTCACAGCCCACGCAGCTTTCTTCAACAACAACAAGCAACCCGGCCACATGCTTTGCCTACAGCGATGGAAGCGGAAGCGTTACTGCTGCCGGTGGAACTCCCGGCTATACCTACAGCTGGGCGCCCAGCGGCGGAACGGCACAATCGGCAACTGGTCTCCAGGCCGGAACTTATACCGTCACAACAACGGATGCGAATGGTTGCATCACAACACAATCCGTTACCGTGACCCAACCTACGCAACTGAACGTCACCACGACACCTGACGCTGTGTGCGCCGGCTCGCAGGCAACGATCTCGGCTTCTGCTTCGGGTGGAACCGCGCCTTATGCATACAGCTGGCAGGGCGGAGGAACCAGCGCAACAAATACCGTCACTCCCGTATCGACAACCGTTTATACCGTTTCGATCACAGACGCCAATAACTGCACGACCACCGGCAGTGTTACTGTTACAGTGAATCCCGGCCCCGTTGCGGCATTCGGCACGAACGCGATCAACGGCGTTTTCTCGCTTCCCGGACCTACAGGCAATCTCTGCTTCACGGATAATTCCAGCAGCAACGTGGTAGCGTGGTACTGGCAAATGGGAACCGATACTTCCACTTCACAGAATCCATGCGTGACCGTTACACAGCAGAACGCCGGCACCTATTGCGCAGAGCTGACCGTTACCACCGCGGCGGGCTGCACCGATACTGCCGATGCGTGCATCGAGATCAATAACGTTTCCTATTTCATTCCGAATGTTTTCACACCCAATGGCGACGGGACCAACGACGTATTCAAGATCACGAATACCGGGATGTCCTCCCTGCATTGCGAAGTTTACGACCGCTGGGGAAATCTCGTGTATGAATGGAACGATCCCACCGGCTTCTGGGATGGAAAAGTAAAAAGCGGGAACGAGGCTGTCGACGGCGTGTACTATTATGTGGTCGACATGGCTGATTTCACGGGAAAGAATTACAACGAAACCGGTTTCGTTCACCTCATAAAAGGCAATTAATCCTTCACAGCTTTGCGCCTGCAGTATGCAAAGTGAAACACCAATAGCATGAATCAGAAAAAATATGTTTCCTCCGGGCACAGTCATCGCCCCGGCCTTGTTCTCCTTTTCCTGCTGGCAGGACTGATGATCAACCTGCCAATGAAAGCGCAGCTGACGGTCAACACTTCGGTTACCGCCAACCAGCTCATCTCTTCGCTTCTCGGCGGGGGACTGAACGTCAGCAACGTGACGCTGAACTGCGCTCCCGGCGCTTACGGAACATTCTCAAACGGCAACACGACCAACATCGGCATCAACAACGGCATTATGCTGACCACCGGGCAGGCCGCCAATGCGATCGGCCCGAACAACTCTGCAAGCGCAGGTACCTGCAACGGAACATCGGGAGCGGATCCACAGCTCACCGCGCTCGAGCCGCTCGCTACTGAGGATCCGTGCATCCTGGAATTCGATATGGTACCGACCTGCAACAATCTCCAGATAAGCTTTGTCTTCGGCTCAGAAGAATATCCCGAATTCGTCAACAGCGGGTACAACGATGCCTTCGGATTCTTCATCACCGGTCCCGGCCCTGCGTGCCAGGCAGGTTATTATAACAACACGAACGTGGCGACGTTGCCTAATAACACCACCATCGTTACCATCGACAACGTGAACAATGTGAACAATTCGGCGTATTATGTAGACAATACCTCCGGAACCACGATACAGTATGACGGGTTTACCACTATACTTACACGGAACGTAACGCTGTGCCCGTGCCAGACGTATCACTTCAAGCTCGCCATTGCAGACGCAGGCGACTGTTATTACGATTCAGGTGTGTTCGTCGATTTCATGCAGTGCTCCACAGCACTCGCCGCGACCTCCTCTTTCACACCGGTCTCAGGATGCTCGGCCTGCGACGGAACTGCGACAGCCACGGCTTCCGGCGGAAATCCTCCTTACAATTACTCATGGTCGCCCACAGGCGGAACAAGCGCAACTGCAACAGGACTCTGTCCCGGCACTTACACCTGCACCATCACCGACCAGGGAGGATGCACGCAGCCGCAAACAGTAACGGTAACTATTCCTGCAAGCGGTGGCGTGACGGCGACTTCCACGCAGACGAACGTAACCTGCAGCGGCGGCAACAACGGAACGGCAACCGTTACTCCGGCCAACGGATCGGGGAACTACTCTTACAGCTGGGCGCCGAGCGGCGGGACATCCGCAACCGCGACAGGCCTGGGACCGGGAACGTATACATGCACGATCACGGATATAACCACAGGTTGTAATACAACACAATCGTTCACGATCACGCAACCGGCTCCGCTGAGCACATCGATATCGGGAACAGATGTCACCTGCAACGGGGGAACCAACGGCAGCGCGACAACAACACCGTCGGGCGGATCACCGGGCTACACGTATTCCTGGGCGCCTTCGGGCGGAACAGGCGCCACCGCGAACGGGCTCTCCGCGGGAAGCTACACTGTAACAGTTTCCGACGCCAACGGCTGCACGACAACGCAGAGCGTGGCGCTCACCGAACCAACAGCATTGACAGTATCCGTTACTTCGACTGCGGCAAGCTGCAGCATGAATACCGGAACCGCAACAGCCTCTCCGTCCGGGGGAACACCCGGTTACACTTACTCATGGGCGCCGTCCGGAGGAACTTCCGCAACAGCATCCAATCTTGCCGGCGGCAGCTATACTGTCACCGTCACCGATGCGAATGGTTGTACAACAACACAACCTATCGCTGTCGCGCAAACCACTGCGCTCGCTTCCACTACCGCAGCGACGGACGTTGCCTGCTTCGGAGGAACAACCGGAAGCGCAACCGTAACGCCTACCGCAGGCAATCCGCCTTACACCTATTCCTGGTCAAGCGGCGGAACATCCGCAGTTGAAACCGGGCTCGGTGCGGGAACCTACACCGTTGACATCAGCGATAACGGGGGCTGTACGGGAACGGAAACCATTACGATCACTCAACCAACGCAGCTCAATGCGACGATCTCATCCACTGATGTGGCATGCAACGGAGGAACTACCGGTTCTGCCACAACGAGTCCTTCCGGCGGAACACCCGGCTACACCTATTCGTGGGCGCCGTCAGGAGGAAGCAACGCTTCGGCATCGGGACTTTCTGCGGGAAGCTACACAGTGACCATAACCGATGCGAACGGATGCACGACCACGCAGAACGCAACCGTTACACAACCGCCGGCGCTTACCTCAACGTCTTCTTCCACGAACGTGCTTTGTAACGGCGCTTCAACGGGGTCGGCATCTGTAAACGCTTCCGGGGGAACAGGCACTTACACTTACAGCTGGACACCTTCCGGCGGAACGGGTGCATCTGCGGCCAATCTTGCGGCAGGTTCTTATACATGCAACATTACCGACGCCAATGGCTGCACCGCATCACAGTCGTTCACGATCACACAACCTTCCGCGCTCAGCGTGTCGACGTCACCTTCTGCCGTATGTGCAGGGATCACCACCACTGTTTCCGCAACACCTTCGGGCGGAACGGGTCCTTATTCGTACAGCTGGTCGAACGGTTCAACATCTTCCAGCTTCACGGTTTCACCGGTTGCATCAACATCCTATTCCGTAACTATCACCGATGCCAATAACTGTACGACGACCGGCGTTGATGCTGTTACCGTGAATTCAAGCCCGACCGCTTCTTTCAGTACGAATGCCGTCAACGGCGTATTCTCGCTCAATGGACCTACAGGAGATCTCTGCTTCACAGACAATTCATCTGCCAATACCGTCCTGTGGAACTGGCAGCTCGGCTCCGATACTTCCACTGCGCAGAATCCGTGCGTGACCATTACACCGCAGGACATCGGCTCTTATTGCGCGCAGCTTACCGTTGCCACCGCGAACGGATGCTGGGACACCGCCGAGGTATGCATCGAGATCACCAACATCACGTATTCGATCCCGAACGTATTTACACCCAACGGCGACGGAACAAACGACTTTTTCCTGATCACCAACACGGGAATGTCATCGCTGCACTGCGAGATCTACGACCGCTGGGGTGCGCTCATTTACGAATGGAACGATCCTGCAGGTTACTGGGACGGAAGAACGAACAGCGGGAAAGATGCTGTGGACGGAGTGTATTATTACGTCGTTTACATGACGGACGTTACCGGCAAGAATTACAATGAAACGGGATTCGTTCACCTGATACGAGGCAGCAAATAAGATCTGAACCGGCTCCGGCCGGTTTTTTTTTGTTCACCGGAAACGGGAAAATTCGTGCCCCGGACGCTTTTGCGGAATAAAGACCGGACCGCAAAGAGCAAAGGCCCGCAGTTTAGCGGGGAAACCAGGGCTGGCCACTATCTTTTACCTCCGCGATTTGGCCAATCCCGGGCGTCTTTGTATTTTAAAAACTTATTTGCAACACATCGGTGTATGACCAAAACCTTTACCAGTCTTTTCCTCCTCGCAGCGCTCGTCTTTTCTCCATCGATTATCCCTGCACAAAGCTCTTCCTGTCCCGGAGTCCCGGGCGCATGCGGGTACCCGAAAAACAATACTTCCGCGCAGCGACCTTCCCTTTCCCCGATGGACGGAAGCGGAACGCTGGGTAACGTGTATACCGTTTCCAAATGCGGGCTGAACTTTACGGCCGGCTCGGTCAAGCTCGGACAGCGATTCACACCCGCAGGTGCGCCGCAGCCCGCCGCCATTTCCATTACCGGGCTTCCGTCCTGCGATTCGATCGAAAAAGCTTTTCTCTGGGTGGAAGGTTCGGGAACCGGCGCCTCACAGACAGTAACGCTCGCCCCACCTTCCGGGCCCGCGCAGAATTTCCCGATGACGGTCATCGGAACCGGGCCGGACAAATGCTGGGGATACACGGGATCATACACTTATTACGCGGACGTCACCTCGGCGATCACGGGGAACGGAAATTACATGATCAGCAACGTGCTCACCAACCCACCGAACGCCGGCGAGGACATGGACGGCGCGACACTTCTCATTGTTTACTGCGATCCCATGGGCGCATACCAGGGAACGATCGTTATCGACGACGGCGCCATAGAAATTTCAGGTGGTGTTGCCAATTACGACATGACGTATCCCGCCGTCTGCGGAGCCACACAGAACGCGCAGGCATTCTGCTGCGTCGGGGACATACAGATGCCGGTCGCTTCGCTCACGCTCAACGGAACGAACGCGCCGTTCACGTGGGACTGGTGGAATTATGTTTCCGTAGGAACGACCGTGAGCATCGGGCAGACAACATCGAACTTCAACCTCAACACACCCAACGACTGCTTCAACTTCTGCGTGGCCGGGTTGTATTACCAGACAACCACCTGCGCCACGTGCCAGCCCAGTCCGACCACGCTTGCGCTCACGCCTACATCGACGCAGGCCAGCTGCTCCGCATGCGACGGAACCGCATCGGTGACGCCCAATCCTTCCGGGCCCTACAATTATTCCTGGCTGCCCGGGGGACAAACTTCACAGACGGCAACCAATCTCTGTTCGGGCTCTTACACTGTTACGGTAAGCGCCAACTGCATTCTTTCCACGGCGACCGTCACCGTTTCCAACCCGGCCAACCTTGCCGCGACAGCTGCGCAAACCAACGTTTCCTGCAACGCCGGGTCTGATGGCACCGCCACTGTTTCGCCGAGCGGGGGAACGGGACCTTACACATACAGCTGGTCTCCTTCGGGCGGAACAGGTCCGACAGCAAGCGGGCTCAGCGCCGGCCTGTATGTCTGCACGATCACGGATGCCAATGGCTGCACCTTCCAGCAAGGTGTTATTATAACACAACCTGCACCGATGGCGCTCAACGTCATCGGAACAAATGTTCAGTGCAACGGAATGAATAACGGTTCCGCGGTCGCTGCGGTTTCCGGAGGCTCGCCCGGCTATTCTTACTCATGGAGTCCGGCCGGCGGAACGGGCGATACCGCAACCGCACTAAGCCCTGGAAATTATTCCGTAACGATAACAGATGCCAACGGCTGCTCGGCCGGAGGTTCCGTTGCGATCACCGAGCCTCCCGTGCTCACCGACATGATCACCACAGTGCCGGTGGGCTGCTTCGGAATGGGAAGCGCCACCGCAAGTCCTTCCGGCGGTTCAGGATCTTACACTTTCCAATGGCAGACCGGTGGAACTTCGGCCACGGAAGCGAACCTCACCGTTGGCACCTACACCGTGCTGATCACCGATGCGAATGGTTGTTTCCTCGTCGACACGGCCAACATTACCTCTGTCGGTGCGATCACCGTGCAACCTTCGTACACGAACATTTCCTGTTTCGGCAACAACAACGGAACGGCAACCGTCAATTCATCCGGTGGAAACCCGCCTTATAGCTACAGCTGGTCTCCGTCGGGCGGAAACAATGCCACGGCGACGAACCTGACTCCCGGCACTTATACCTGCACGATCACCGACGCGAACGGATGTACGGCCACACAAACATTCAACATTGTGCAGCCTCCGCAGATAACATCAACG
>DASTSF010000186.1:0-2091 GCA_035760825.1 Bacteroidia bacterium | reverse complement strand
ACCCTGGCCTGCACCGGGCGCCGGTGTCCAGTTGTACGTATACGAACCTGATCCGCCCGCCGCGTTAACGGAAGCAGAACCGTTGCAGGAACCCGCGCACGTCACGTTCACCTGGAGTGGCGTGATCGTGATCGCTGTGGGCTGCGTGATGTTGAATGTCTGTGTGCCGGTACAACCGGTATTATCCGTTACATCGCACGAATACGTACCCGCGCATAAGCCCGTGGCGTTCGCACTGCCCTGTCCCCCGCCCGGTGCGGGGGTCCAGTTGTACGTATATGGAGCAGTACCGGAAGTTACCGTGACCGAAGCGGATCCGTCACAGGCGCCGTTGCAGGTAACGTTGCTTTGCGTTCCTGTCGTCGTGACGCCTCCTCCCGCCGTAGTAACAGCAACCGTCGCTGTGACTGTTGCGCATGATGTGCTTACGCTGACGGTGTATGTACCCGCACACATGTTTGTCGGGTTTGCGGTATTACCTCCGGAACCCGGAGCAGGCGACCAGCTGTAGGTGTACGCTCCCGCCGGTGAAACCGTGACGGAAGCCGTGCCATTGCAGGCAGAGCAGGTCGCCGGTGTGGATGTTGGCGTAACGTTGAATGCGGTTGTCGTCGGGCAGGTAGCGCAGGTAGTTGTGCGGAAATACAACCCGGCTATGCAGAAGTTGAAACAGTCGCCGCCGGTATTACAGTTGAAGTTCGCAGTGGTGGCCCCGGACGCTACGGTTGTATTGACCTGTTCGAAATTCCACCAGTTCCACACGATAGGATCGGGTGTTCCATTGAGTGTAAGAGAACCGACCGGCATCTGGATGTCGCCGATCCCGCAGAAAGCTCTCGCATTTGTCGTAGCGCCGCAAACGGCGGGAGAGATCGGAAGGTTGTAGTTCGATGTTCCGCCGTTGACGATGATCGCTCCATCGGCAATAACGACACGACCCTGCCAGTTGGCCCCGGGATTGCTCCAGATCACGACAAGCGTCGCTCCGTCCATGTCGTTTCCGGATGTGGGAGGATTCGTCAGAATACCGCTGATGTTGTACGTTCCGTTTCCGCTGACGGATGGTGTCACGTCTGCCCGGTAAGTGTACGAACCGGCGTAGCCCCAGCATTTATCGCCGCCCTGGCCGACGATCGTCATCGGGTAATTGGCGGAGCCCAGCGGACCGTTGACCGTTGCTGTCTGCGCCGCGCCGTTGCCGGAACCTTCTGCCCACAAATATGCTTTTTCGATAACCGCGCAGGCGGGAATTCCCGAGATGGCGAACGGTGCGGGCTGTGCCACACCCACAGGAGAAAATCGCTGACCGAGTCGCTGCGAAGCTGCAGCATAATCAAGTCCGCATTTCGCCTGGTCATAGATCACACCCAGTGTGTTGTTACCATTCTGCGGAGACGGGTTGGGATTGGAAGATCGCGCATTCGGATTTCCGGGATGATAACCACATGCTCCGGGAACTCCGGGGCATCCTGTGGAAGAATTGTTTTGCTGGCCGCTCACAAAAAGCGGCTGGAGAAACAGCGCAAACAATATGAAATGGCGTAAAGCTTTACTCATATTGCCAGGTTTTGGAATTCGGTTGAAAATCAGTTCATGGTTTGCCGAAGCAAAATAGCATAAAAGTCACTGATTTCCAAAAAAATAAGCCAACGAGGCAAGAAGAGCAATGAAAAGAGGTATTTGCCCGACGAAATAATGGGAAACCGTTACCGGATAAGGTTGACGTTGCCGATGATACGGTGATAATTCCCCGTATACATTTCATGGAACGTCACCACGTAAACGTACGTGTCGATCTGGGCTTTTTCATTCCCGCCATTGGCGTGACCGTCCCATCCCATCGACTGGTCGTTCGTTTCGTAAATGAGATTTCCCCAGCGATCGAAGATCATCATGTGAAAATCAGCGACGAATTGTCCTACGGGCATGAACACATCGTTCTTCCCGTCCCCGTTCGGCGTGAACGTATTCGGAATGAACAAAGTCGTGTAAGGAACGATGACCACGTCGTAGTCGAGCGTATCCTCGCATCCCCACTGGTTAACGACGATCTGCTGCACATGGTAAACTCCCGTATCCGCGTAATCGTGC
>DASTSF010000185.1:0-4241 GCA_035760825.1 Bacteroidia bacterium | reverse complement strand
TGGGGAATGGTGAATTTCTTTCTCGCTTTCCTTTCGAAAGAATACGCCGTCGTGCTTATCCCGCTCATCCCGGCCGGACTGATGATCTTCCACAAGCGGAAATTCTCCGACCTGCTTTACCTGGCGCTTCCCATTGCGGGCGTCGTGCTGCTTTACGTGATCTGCAGGATCGGTTCCGTTGGACTTGCCAGCCAGCCCGTGGATAAACGTTCGCAGGATCCGCTGAATGATCCGTACCTCTACGCTACCAGCGAGCAGCGCATCGCTTCCAAGCTGAACAGGCTGGATGATTACATCAAGCTGCTGATCTACCCGTTCCCGCTCGTGTCGGATTATTCCTACCAGCATTTCCCGTATTCGCGCCTGAGCGATCCGGATGTCCTGCTGTCGATGCTGCTCTGCGTTCTCATCCTTCCCGCTCTTACGATCTGGCTCTGGATCAAACGCAGCCCTTACGCGTTCGCAATGCTCATCTACCTCGGCTTCTTCGCGCTGGTGTGCAATATTTTCTTCGACATCGGCGCAACGATGGGCGAACGTCTCATCTATCATTCTTCGCTCGGCTTCTGCATGATCGTTGCGATGCTGCTGGTGAGACTCGGGGAAGTGCTGAAGGAAAGCGGGCGATACGTGGTCACCGGCATTTTCCTGCTGATCAGCATACCCGCCTGGATGCTCACGACAAAACGCAACCTCGAATGGAAGAACGATTTCACGCTCTTCACCTCCGACGTAAAAAAACACCCGAACAGCGCGCTCTGCAACGGCAACGCCGGCGCACGCTACATGGATCTCGGTCTCAAATACGTCGGGCATGATTCCATTACGCCGAACGGCGTCGTCCGCGTCGGAAGGAATGAGCGCCTGCTTCACGCGTATGCAGACACCGCGATGACCTACCTCCTGAAAGCGGTGGAGCTGCACAAGAAATACGTGAACGGCTATCTCAACCTCGGCCTCTGCTATTATTACAAGGACGATTATGAAAATGCGGCCAGCGCGTGGGGAAATGCGTATCTCTATTTCCCGTCGAATCCCATCCTGCTCAGCTATGAGCAGATGCTGATCGGGAAAGCGAACGAGCGCGCCTCGAAAAAAGATTTCGCCGGTGCGGAACGCTTCTTCAAATGCGCCGTCACCACGATGCCGAATGATTACAGCGCGTGGTCGAATCTCGCCGGTTCCAGCTTCATGGCGCGCGACTTTGCCACCTCTGCGAACGCCTTCCAGCAGGCGATCAATCTCAAGCCCGACATGAAGAACCAGCTGATCAACGGACTCCGCGCCGCGACATCCGACAGGATGCGGCTCGATGCGTGGAAAAAAGATTCGTCTTCCTACGAAACGAACCTCAACCTCGGTCTCGGCTACACCGGCACGACGGAATTCTATCCTGAATCGCGGCGGCTGCTCAACAAAGCGCTTGTTGCAAAACCGGGCGATGCACGCGTCACATTCCTGCTCGACAGTCTTTCCGGACTCGAGCAGAAAGCGGCCCAGTCGCCGAAATCGAAGTAAGCCGGCGGATGACTGACCTTGATTTTCCGGGAGCACGCTGGACCGGACTGTGCGTTCTGCTTATCTGCGCGCTTTCCGCGACAGGAATCACCGGGTTGATCCTTTCGCTCATTCAGAAAAAAGGACTCGAAGGAAATGCGGGTGCCGTGATGAAAGCTTCCGTCATTTCATGCGCGCTGCCGGTTTCCGGTGCGCTGCTTTCCTTCATGACCAAACGGCTGCTGCACGTGCTCGATCTCTGCGCGTTGCCGCTCGTGTTCGCCGTCATCCTCTGCTTCAGCATTTTTTACGCCCGGTTCTCACCCGGCGACATGAACAAATAATCACATGAAAAAAACCAGTCTCTGCATTCACGGGGGCGCGGGCGTGATCACGCGCGGATCGCTTTCCCCGGAGCTTGAAAAAGAATACCGGCGCGGACTCGAAGACGCCATGACGTGCGGACTGAAGATCCTTTCGTCCGGCGGGAATGCGATCGATGCGGTGGAAGCGGCCGTCGTGTCCCTGGAAGACAATCCGCTGTTCAATGCAGGAAAAGGTTCCGTGCTTACGCATGAAGGCGTTTGCGAAATGGACGCGGCGCTCATGGACGGAAGCACGGGAAAAGCGGGAAGCGTTGCCGGCGTCACGACGATAAAGAACCCGGTCAGGCTCGCGCGACTGGTGATGGAAAGATCGGCGCACGTGATGCTCGCCGGAAAAGGTGCGGAAGAATTTGCACGCACCAACGGAGCGGAGGAAATGCCGGCGGATTATTTTCTCACGGAGCTGCGGAAACAGCAATGGGAGAAAATGAAAAACAGCGATTCCGTTTCGCTCGATCACGATGGAAATAAAAAATTCGGAACCGTGGGCGCCGTTGCGCTGGACACAAACGGGAATCTCGCCGCCGCCACTTCCACCGGCGGGATGACGAACAAACGCTGGGGCCGCATCGGCGATTCACCAGTGATCGGGGCCGGAACGTTTGCCGATCACGTCGTCGCGATCAGCTGCACGGGCCACGGTGAATTTTTCATCCGCCACGTGGTCGCACACGAAATTTCCGCGCTCATGCGCATGCGCAACATGACGCTCGCGGATGCAGCCGGACTGCTCGTCGACACCGTGCTCAAAAATGCGGGCGGCGAAGGCGGGCTCATTGCGGTTGACCATGACGGGAACATCGCGCTTCCGTTCAACACGCCGGGCATGTACCGCGCGTGGACAGACGCTTCCGGGAATATCCGTACCGGCGTTTACCGTGAATCCTGACAAAGCACTGTTGAAAAAAGCGGCGAAACCCTGTAACCCCGCGCAGGGCCAAAACGTTACATTTGCAAACACCACCTATGACACTTCGCGAGGATTTACTCAAAAAATATTTTTCCAAGTCCGACATCGGAGGAACGGAAAGCATCAATGATCTCCGTGACCGGGATTTCAACGGGGACGCGCTTTCCGATGAAGAACGCCGTGCGCTGCATAATTTTGACCGTTACCGCATCGAGGAACTGAATGGCATAAAATCAGATATGGAATTCCACGAACGTTACCGCCAGCTGCAGGTGATGGCCAACCTCGCCGACTGGAAGGATTTCCTGAAGCTGAAATTCCCGGAATGATTTTTCAGAAGAGATTACGAAGCCCGTCAGTGACGGGCTTTTTTCGTTTTACGCTGATCCTTTTCCCGGAGGTTTGGAACGTATTCCCCGCCGGTCAAACATGTTCTGCGTGGAAAGATTACACATCACGTTCAAAATGACATCGACCGGTAAACGAACGCTTCTTTTCCGTGCTCACCCGGGATAAAAAAAACCGGTCGGCGACCGGTTTCATTCAGAATTCAGCATTTATAATTCATCATTCTCAGTGGTGGTGTCCGCCCGGGCCATGCACGTGTCCGTGCTCCAGCTCTTCGGCGGTGGCGGGACGAACGTCGAGCACTTCGCCTTCGAAATGCAGTTGTTTCCCGGCGAGCGGATGATTGAAATCCATGCGTACGTGGTTGAGCGCCACTTCGAGGATCTTTCCCCAGAGGCGGTGGCCGTCGCTGTCCATCATCGGGACGTTCTTGCCTACGGCGATCATCTCCGAATCGAGCTTGCCGCTTTCATCCAGAAAATTCTCAATGGGAAGATTCACGACATGTTCGATGGAATAATTCCCGTAACCTTCTTCCGCATCGATGCGAAAATCGAACTTGTCGCCAACGGTTTTTCCTGACAGGTTTGTTTCAAACTGCGGCAGCAATTGTCCTGCGCCGAAAAGGAACACAAAGGGCTCTTCCGTTGACGTTTTTTCAATGGTCACTTCCGTTCCTTCATTGTCCCCGGGCACGGTCAGGTGGTAATTTACCGATACGACTTTGTCTTTATCAATATTCATTGTGATGCAGAATTGGTTAATTTTTTCGCAAGGTACGGCAAAAAGAAGTGCGTGTGCATTACGGATGGCTATACGCAGGCGCGTACGGATGCCATCGTACAACCGGTTTGAAACCATGGATGGACGCAGCGGTGAAATGCGCGTACCCGGTCCGAACAGGCGCGGATCTTTGTTCTTATGGAATACAGGACGCGAATACACATAAAGTTTACTTCTTCTTTTCACCCTGCCGCCTGAAATCCGGATTTTAAACGAAAACTTTACATTTAAACCGCAGCGATAAATTTCTACCTTAGCCTTCTCCCGCCAGCAACAGAAAAAGACCTTTCTCCACTTTCCCGACTTCCCTTATGCCC
>DASTSF010000184.1:0-5203 GCA_035760825.1 Bacteroidia bacterium | reverse complement strand
GCGCTTCGCAGCCGATGAGCATTTCGCGGAAATTGTCAACCTCGTTCTTCACGAGCTCGTTGAGCTGGTCGACCGTGTCTTCGATCTGCGCCTGGAGCGCGCGGAGCTGCGCGCTGATGTCGTTCTTGTGCTTGAAGAACTGTGTGTGGTACCAGTGGCGGAAATCCTCCATGTTCTCGAGCTTGAGGCCGAGCAGCATCACCAGGTCGTTGAACGTTTTCTGGATCTGCGAAGGATTGATCGCGGTATGCACTTCACGCTCGAGCAGGTCGCAGAAATTTTCCGCGTACGAGCTGAGCTGGTAGGTTTTCTCTTCGATGTTCTTGTCGAGGAAGTGACGCAGCAGGCGATGCAGCGTTTCGTCGTACTTCTGGCTTTCCTCCCCGCGCGAGGAGCCGTGACCGAGCTCTTCGAAGACCGTTTTGATCGTTTCCACGATGATGCGCTCGGGGAATGCCCGTTCGACAATGCCGGCGCGAACCTTCTGGTACAGCGCGAGCACGATGAGCCCGTCTTCCTGCCTTGGTACGAGCAGGTTGTAGCGGTCTCTCAGGATCTTCGGAAAATGCACGGGGCGCGAGGTGCGCAGTGCGGGGGGAATGAGACTGAGTTGTTCCGTCATAAGCATACAAATTTATCCTTCTGCGCGAGGAATTCCGGCCGTGTTGAAATGTTGTTAATACTCTTTGCTACACTCTGAAAACTAAAGGGAAATGTTGAAATCTTTTATTGGAAAACCGCGGCTATTTGTTAACTATTTTTCGGTCGTTTTCCTTTGACAAAAACAATCAAAAAAAGAAGGAATTCCTGCGCTTTTTTTCTAACGTTGTCCCGGATACCGACCTGCAAACCGATCTTTTTTCATTTCTTCCTCCTGTTTTCTCCGCCGTGAACCTTGAAACCCCCGAACCGTCCGTTGCTGTAAACCTGCCCGCACAGACGATCAGCACGCTGAAAAAGCTCGACCGGAAAAGGACATTTTCCGAGAAGCGTTTCTCGCTGTGGTTCCTTGCGCCGTTCCTCGCCGGGATCCCGCTGGTGCTGGCCTTTGTAACCGATTATTCCTGGCTGCTTGTCTTCAGCATCATCTGGATATTTGTCGTGATCTTCGGGCTGGGCGCATTCATCCATGTCATTCTTCCTGAACCAACGGAGCTTTCCCGCGTTTTCAAAAAATCCATTCTACCCGGCCTGCTGAATGAAAACGGGCTGACCGCAAAATATTATTCCTCGCACGGGCTCAAACCGGATTCGTTCATGAAAGCGGGTCTTTTCCGCGAGAACTATTCGCATTTTGAACGGCTGGACTGCATCAGCGGCAAATACCGGAATATTCCCTTCTGGCTCTACGAGCTCAAGGTGCAGACAAGCGACACGATGGGACGCGGGCTTGTGTTCACTCCGCGCACGCGGGTGGTGACGACGGTTTTTTACGGGTGGGTGCTGCATGTTCCCGTGAGAACCCTGCATGGCAAAGTGTTCATCATCCCGCGACGGGAAAAGAAAAACGATGAATCCGACGACTGGGTGAAAACCACGCGGGAGTATTTTGGAGATCGCAGCGACTATTCGCCGCTGCTGTTTGACAATCCGGAGTTCAATGCGCGCTACATCGTTTTTTCCGACCGCGCCGACAGGAACAGCGCTTTCACCGCACCTGTGCTGGCATTCTTCAGCCGGCTTTATGACATTTCTCCGAATGCGCCGGCTTTTTCATTCTGCGAAGACCTCGCCAGCATGCACGTCGGAATTTCCGACGACGGCTTCGATCTCGATCCCGGCCGGCCATCTTATCCTGACGGAACGGATAAAGCTTCCGGGAAGCTGCGCTTTTTTTCCGCCGTTGTTTCGGGTCTTTATTCCGTTGCCGGGGAAATGAATTAATTCACGCAGACGGCGCCCGAAATATTCTTTCCGGCATTTATCTTCCCGGTTGCGGAATCTTCAGGTGGACTTTTCTTTTTCGCCAAACTATCCGTTTTCTTCCATCAACTTATAATTTTTCCGGATAAATGCTGAAGCGCGTGCTCTTTTTTGCACCTTTATTCCATGGCTCCCGGGGGCAAATATTCTTCCATCATTTCACCTGAAGAACAGCAATTGCTGGATCGTCTCGACCGGCAGCGCATACTCGTGCGACGGAAACCGATGTTGTGGATCCTTTCTTCCGCGCTGTTCGTTTCCGTGATGGTCGTAACGGGTTCCATCATCGAGAACAAGAAGTATGAGAATGATGCGTGGCCGTACGTGGTGATGCTCGTTTTCACGCTTTTCTTTTTCGGGTGCATCGCCTGGCTGACGTTCAAGTTTCCCGAGCGCGGGGAGATTTCAAAACAGTACAAACGTTTCGTGCTGCAATCATTCGCGCCGAAAATCCTTCCTGGCTGGGTGTTCTCGCGTTCACACAAGCTGAAGAACGAGGACATCCGCAAAAGCGGGCTGTTCAAAGACAAGGCCAACCGCATGGCGCGCGAAGATTATCTTTTTGGTCCGGCAGGAAAAGTGGTCGCGGAAGTTTACCAGATCACGCTGCAGGTAGAGCCGTCGTCGAACAAAGAACAAAATGGCGGCGTCATCCTCAAAAAAGAAACGCCGACTACATTCTTCTTCGGATTTTTCTACCGTGTGCATTGCCCGCTGATCTTTTTATGCGACGTGTGGGTTTTTCCGAAACACCGGAAGCTCAGCGGCGAAGTGGACGACTGGGCCGAGGTGACGGAAGAAAAATATTCCGGTGATGATGTACGGAAACCCGTAATGACAAGCGATGCGGCATTCGATGAGCGTTTCAGCGTGTATTCGAATTATCCGCCGGAAGCGCTGAACATTCTCAACCACCGGCGCCGAGAAAACCTGCTGACGATCGACCGGATGTTCTCGACATCCTGCGCGTTCTCGTTCACCGGCAACAAGGTGTTCATCATGATCGGGTTTGAAAAAGATCCGCTCGACATCGACCTGAGAAAAACGATCGGTGAAGACTTGTTCGCCGGGCAGGCCGACGAGCTGCTGCGTATGAAGGAAGTAGCGCTGCTGGCCTCAGCGCTATGAGCTGCCGCGAACACCCGACAGCCATTTCCGCGCCGGTTCGATCTCAGAAAATAACCGTACCGGGAGCCGTGGTTTGTGATAGCGGATAAAAAAATTTCCCACCAGCTTCATTGCCGGCGTTTTCGCCACCAGCGCGATCGCCGCGAGAAAATCCAGCATTTCATCGCCGGCGAGAAAATCTCTCGCTTTGTCATTCACGCGTTCCAGGTTTTCGAGATCGATGAGCACATAAAAACGCTCATCGCCGGTACGTGTCTGCAAAGAGATCCGCAGAATTTCGCGCGCATCTTTTTCATCGATCTCCGTTCCGGGGAAAAAATCGAGACGCGCAAATCCGAGCTCGTCGGAATATATCTCGGCCTTGACTTCGTATAGCCGGAGATTGTTTTTAACAATAGGGAGGGTCATGCAAAGAGGCGCAAGTTATAACCAGTCCCCGGAAAAGCAAATACTTTCTTTCACAACCAACAGCAGCTGTTGAAAAGCCGCATAAAAAGTTCATAAAGGACGTGCGGCGGCCCGTTACATTTACTTCATGATCCTCAATTACGTCTGGGTGTTGTTTATCCTTGCGGCTTTCGTCATCGGGCTCGTGCGCCTTGTTTTTTTCGGCGACACGGAAATTTTTCCGGCCATGGTCAACGGGACGTTTTCTTCGGCAAAGACAGGATTCGAAGTCGCTCTCGGTCTCACCGGTGCGCTCACAATGTGGATGGGTATCCTGCGCATCGGTGAAAAAGCGGGCGCGATCCGTTTTCTCGGCAGGATCATTTCTCCTTTTTTCAGCCGGCTGTTTCCCGCGATCCCCAAAGATCATCCTGCGCTGGGGCACATCATGCTGAATTTTTCCGCCAACATGCTCGGCATCGGGAATGCTGCAACACCGCTTGGCCTGCAGGCGATGAAATCGATGCAGGAGATCAACACGGAAAAGGAAACGGCGTCCAACCCGATGATCATGTTCCTCGCCCTGAACACGGCCGGCTTCACGCTTGTCCCCGTGAGCATTCTCGCGCTGCGTGCGCAGGCCGGGGCGGCCGATCCTTCCTGCGTTTTCATCCCGATCATGATCGCATCGTTCTTCGCGTCGTTCGCGGGAATGATCGTCGTCGCCATCCGGCAGAAAATAAATCTCTTCGACAAAGTGCTGCTGGCCTGGTTTGCAGGAATTACCGCGTTCGTAGCCGGGATGATCGCGCTGTTCCTGAACATGTCGCCCGAAAAACGCGCTGTCGTTTCGAACGTGGAAGGAAACTTCATCCTGTTTGCGGTCATCGCGCTGTTTGTTACCGGCGGCGTGATCAAAAAGCTGAACGTGTTCTCCATTTTCATCGACGGCGCGAAAGAAGGTTTCAGCACCGCCGTACGCATCATCCCGTACCTCGTGGCGATGCTCGTGGCCATTGGTGTTTTCCGCTCCTGCGGCGCGCTCGATTACCTGCTGGCCGGATTTGCCTGGTGCTTCCATCACATCGGCGTGAACACGGATTTCATTCCCGGGCTTCCTGTCGCATTCATGAAGCCGCTGAGCGGAAGCGGATCGCAAAGCCTCGTGGCCGACATTCTCAACAATAAAATGTACGGCCCCGATTCGTTCGTCGGGAAAATGACTTCGGTGATGTACGCTTCCGGCGACACGACGTTCTACATCGTCGCGCTTTATTTTGGCGCGGTGGGCATTCAGAAAACGCGTTATTCCGTTACAGCGGGACTTATCGCCGACGCTGCAGGCATCGTCGCGGCGATCGTGCTGAGCTACCTGTTTTTCCACTGATCTTCCTGCAAAAAAATGCGCGCGTTTTTCTTTCTTTCGCTTGTGCTTTTCGGCTGTGCGAACGCACCCGAAACGCCGGCGGTAAAACCCGGTGCAACAGACCAGTCGCAAAAAACGTTCGTACCGGAGCTTTCCGACAGCATCGAAGGCGATTTCGACGGGGACGGGAAAAAAGAGTGGGCCGTGCTGGCGATGACAAAAGACGGCAGCCGCAACCTGCCGGCAAATCCGGATGATCCGGCAAAATTCGAAGTCCTCTTCCGCAACGGGAAAATAAAACCGCTCGACGCCGGCTGCTGCGACCTGCGGCTGGTGAAGGAAGACGACCTTGACGACGACGGCGGCGACGAGATCTCTGTTTTCGGAAATGAAGGGAAC
>DASTSF010000183.1:0-3220 GCA_035760825.1 Bacteroidia bacterium | reverse complement strand
CGCGGATCTTCCTCCGCCAATCTCACGCTTTCGCAGCAGCGCGCCCAGGCCTGTGTGGACTATCTCGTGAATGAAAAAGGAATTCCACGGGCACGTCTCGTGGCGAAAGGCTGGGGGGAAGGCAAGCCGCTGCGCCTTCCTGATGGAACTGTTCTTACCGACAACTACATCAACAGCAGGAAAACCGTGGCCGAACGCGAAGCGCTTCACCAGCTGAACCGGCGCACGACCTTCCAGGTGCTGAGCAACGATTATCATGATCCCAATGCAAAGCAGGCGCCCGCACAGAAAGTGGAGGTGAAAAAAGGTTATTTCGATAATACCGGTGATGAGGATGACGACGATACGGACGATTCCGGTGGAAACGCACCTCAAAAGCCGTGATTTTCAAAGCTCAAAGTAAAAATAATATTCTGATATTCAGTGTTTTAAAAATGGTACGGGAAATTTCCTGTACCATTTTTGTTCGGGATGGTTATATGAATTGGGAAGGACTGCTTCCTCTGGCCAAAAAAGGAAATTTAATTTCGCCGTTTTCGGGTTTTAATTAACTTAGCAGCCACGTCAAAACTGAAACACTAAAAAAACCTTATTTCCTATGAAACTGAAAAAGGTACTATCTGTTGTTGTAGTATTTCTGCTTGCCTTTACTTACCGGGCGTATGCACAGAAAAACTACATACGCGACGCCGACCGCGCGTTTGAATCGCAGCAGTACTTCAACGCTAGCGAGCTCTACAAAAAGGGCATGGCTAAAATCAAAAACAAGCAGGAAAAAGCCCGCATCACTTACCAGATCGCTGAATGTTATCGCTACATGAACGACTGGAAGCAGGCGGAAAGCTGGTATGGAAAGGCGATCAAAGCCAAGTACACCAACGATAAGATGTACCTGTATTACGCGGAAGCGAAAAAAATCAATAAAAAATACGACGAGGCCATAACGGCGTTCCAGGATTACCAGAAAATGGTGCCATCGGATCCTGCCGGTGAAAATGGGATCAAGTCCAGCGAGCTGGCGCAGAAGTGGATCGATAATCCTACACGCTGGGTGGTCGAGAACATGGCGCAGATTAATTCAAAGGATTATGATTTCTGCCCGACGTTCAGCGATAAAAAACACACCTCGCTTATTTTCACCTCCAAGCGCGAAGGCCAGACCGGCAGCAAGATCGACCCTGTTTCCGGCACACTTTATTCCGACCTTTTCGAAACGAAAGTCGACAAGAACGGTAAATGGAGCTCTCCTTCCACCATCCAGGGTTCTGTGAACACGGCGATCGCCAATGAAGGCGCCAGCTGTGTGAACAAAAAAGGCGACAAGATCTATTTTACCCGCTGCGACCAGCAAAAGAAAAAATGGATCACCTGCAAAATCTACGTTTCGGCCCACAAAGGGAATTCCTGGGACGTTCCGGAACTGATCGATTTCGGTCTTGACGCAGCAACACTCGACAGCTTTAACTTCCGTCACCCGACCGTGAGCGCGGATGACCAGGTAATGGTTTTCTCTTCGGACATGACGGGTTGCATGGGCGGAATTCACTCCGACCTCTGGATGTCGACGTATGACAAGAAATCCAAAAAATGGCAGAAGCCGGTGAATCTCGGTCCGACGATCAACACGGAAGGCCGCGAAGGATTCCCCTATATCTCTGAGAGCGGCGATCTGTATTATTCTTCGGATGGACTCCTCGGCATGGGCGGACTTGATATTTTCAAAGCTCCGAAAACCGATGCGAAAGACTGGAAATGGGGAACCCCTGAAAACCTTATGTACCCGATGAACTCGCCCGGAGACGACTTCGGTATCGTGTTCGACGGTAAGAAAGAGAAAGGATACCTTACCTCAAACCGCGAAGGCACGAAAGGTGTCGATGACATCTGGTCGTTCTACCTTCCGCCGCTGGTATTCCACCTGAATGGTGTTGTTACCGACTGTAAATATGGTCCTTCGGTTACTGTACAGAATGCAACAGTTCGTCTTGTTGGTTCCGACGGATCTGCGCTTGAAGTGCAGACGGATGCAACCGGTAAATACCACTTCGATCTTCTTCCTGAGGTTTCGTACATCGTAACGGTGTTCTCCGACGGAAAAGCGACGAGCACAAAAGCGAACGGCTACCTCAACCTTCCTGACAAGGACAAAGGAAAATTCACAACGGTCGGCGAAATGCAGTCGAAAGACTTTACGCTTGATTTCTGCCTCGTTCCGCAGGAAGACGAGATCCGCTTCCCGGCGGTGCTTTATGACCTCGGAAAAGCTACGCTGCGCCCGGAATCAAAAGATTCGCTGAACTTCCTTTACCAGACACTTATTGACAACCCGACGATCATCATCGAGATCGGTTCACACACCGACTCCCGCGGTTCGAACGCTTCCAACCAGAAGCTGTCCCAGGCCCGTGCGCAGTCGTGCGTTGATTACCTCGTCAATGAAAAACACATTCCGAAAGATCGTCTTGTAGCGCATGGATACGGCGAAGAACGCCCGCTGCGCCTGCCTGACGGAACAGTTCTTACGGACAAGTACATCATGAGCAAGAAGACCAAGG
The DNA here is from genome assembly GCA_035760825.1 of Bacteroidia bacterium. Lineage (GTDB taxonomy): Bacteria > Bacteroidota > Bacteroidia > Palsa-965 > Palsa-965. The sequence continues at coordinate 665 of DASTSF010000183.1, read as the reverse complement.
AAGAGCAGGAAGCGCTTCACCAGCTGAACCGCCGTACCGCATTCAAGGTCCTCAGCTGGGATTATGTTGATCCCAATGCACCGAAAGATCAGAACCAGCGTAAGATCGTTAAGCCGAAAGTAATGAGCGGTTATTTCGATGATACGGGTGATACGACGGGCGCTGATATACAGGACGCACCGGTTGATGGAGCCGGAAACGCACCTGCCGGCGGAAACAACCAGGCAGGAACTCCCCCGGCAGGCGGAACTCCTCCGGCTAATACTCCTCCGGGAAATAACCCGCCGAAGGCAGGAACAAATCCTCCGGCGAACAATCCTCCCAAAGCAGGAACGCAACAGCCGAAGCCAAAAAATTCCTGATGGCTTTTTCAGAATAGCTAACTTTGAATCCCGCGTGAAAATGCGGGATTCTTTGTTTACCGATATGAGTGATCTGAAATATAACCGGCGCGGGGTTTCTGCTTCCAAGGAGGATGTCCATAATGCAATAAAGAATATTGACAAAGGACTTTTCCCGAACGCATTCTGCAAGATCATTCCCGATCATCTCTCGGGAGATGAAGAGTATTGTCTTGTCATGCACGCCGATGGTGCCGGAACAAAATCTTCGCTCGCGTACATGTACTGGAAAGAAACGGGCGACATGAGCGTGTGGAAAGGAAT
>DASTSF010000182.1:0-4714 GCA_035760825.1 Bacteroidia bacterium | reverse complement strand
CCGGAACAACACGGTTTATGTACTCGAAGGAATGAAGGGCGATGAGAAGTTCGCCTACGAGATACCTTCCATGCTCGTCGTGGAATGCGAAAGCGAAGGACAACCCGTGACGCGTTTCGCCGCTTCGAGACGGCTGGTCGGGGACACGAAAAAATCAGTCGACAAAAAAGGCAACATCCATTTTTTCATTTTCCTGAAAGGAAAAAACAAAATGGTCAACCCGGTGAACGGCGTTTACATTTCCGCACAGGATTTCCCGTTCGACCTTCCCGTTCCGGAAGAGGAGGAAATTACGGGAGACGAGGAAGAATGACCTGCATCCTGCTGTTTAACGTTCTTCTGTTCAGAAAAAATCCCGGGAGAAATTTCCCGGGACCCATTAATTATCGTTTAAGAAACAGATCAGCTGGCCTGCCATGAAGCGTCGAACGGCTGCGTCTGCGTCATTGCTCCCATCTTGAAATTGATCGCGCCTTTCTGCTGGCGGTTATAGAATGAATCCCAGAAGAGAACGACTGCAACGATCCATTCCCAAGGTGCGTCCGCATTCGCCGTCACGTGGTAATTGTCGCCGCTGAAGAAAGTAACCGCTTCGTTGTCGAACCAGGCCACCTGTTTCCCATTGATGAAAATGGAAACCTTGCGTCCGCGGTGACCCACGATCTCCAGTTTGTTGGCGCCGGCGGTGATGGCGAAGCGGCGTTTCCACCACGAGATCGTTTCGAGACTGTAGGTGGCGCCGTTGATGGTGAACTGGTAGTTCGGCTTGAGCCATCCCATCTTCTGCTCCACCGTGATGATCGGTGTTTCAGGTCCGTTCAGAGGAGAAACGGAAATGGACGGGAAAAGTTTGAACAGCTTGGCCGCTGCTTTATACATGGGCTGTCCGTTGACAGCGATCGTGTACTTGTCTCCGATGGAGATCTTTTTCTGGCTGACGTCGATGAAAAGAGGCATGGTTTGTTTTCGGTTTTGAAAGTGAAACGGGTGAATTGATCGGTTGAAAATTAGTTATTCCCGGGGAATCATTTTCAGCTGCGCTTTGAGGCGCACCACTTCCTCGCGTGCGGAATCCACTTTCGCCTGGTAATCGGCGACAAGCGATTGCCCGCCTTTGGATTTGCTGAAAAAGCCGAGATTGGTTTCGAGCGTGTTGATCTCGTTCTGGAGCTTTTTGATCTTGTCCTGTATGGCCATCCGTTCCCGGTAGATCTGGTCGCGACCCTTTTCGGTCTGCTTCAGCTGGTCGTAGCGCATGCGCTGCACCATGTTTTCGTCCCCGCCTTTTTCTTTCAGCTGAACGAATAATTTGTCCATCGCTTCTTTCCAGGAACGGCCGAGACGTTCGGTTTCGCTTCTCGGCACCTGCGGCATTTCGCCCCATTTTTTCTGGAACGATGCGATGATGTCGCGTGAAACTTTGAGGTCGCCGTCGAGCACGGTGGCCGCTGCTTCCGCAATGAGCGTTTCACGGACGGTCACGTTCTCCTTCATGGCGGCATCGGCCTCCGCGAACTGTTTATTCCGGCCTTCAAAAAAAGCGTCCGCGGCGGCTTTGAAGCGCTGCCATGTTTTATCGGAGAGCTTGCGCGGCACAGGACCTATCTTTTTCCACTCGTCCTGCAGCCTGCGGAACTGCAGCGCGGTATTCTTCCAGTCTTTGCTTTCTTTCAGCGCTTCGGCTTTTTCGCAGAGCGCGATCTTAGCGTCGAGGTTCTTTTTGAATTCATCGCGCTGCTTTGCATAGAACATTTCGCGGCTGCGGAAAAATTTCTGGCGGGCTTCGCGAAAACGTTTCCAGGCCTTCCCTTCATCTTCTTTCGGAACGTGACCGATCTTCCGCCATTCGGCAAAGAGCGCCTCCACTTTTTCATTGGCGTCCTGCCATGCCTTGTGCGAATCGTACGTTTTTTCCGCTTCGGCATCCATCATCACGCACAGCTCTGTCTTAAGCGCCAGGTTCTCGACCTGCTTCACTTTATTATCCTCGAGCAGCGCCTGCTTGCGGTCGTGCACTTTGTCGGAAGCGGCCTTGAACGTATCCCACAGGGAATCGTTCACTTCTTTGGGGGCCGGACCGATCTCGCGCCACTGCTCGTGCAATTCGTGCAGCTGTGAAAGCGCGCGGCGCACGGAAGGTTCGTCCTTCAGGGCTTCCGCTTTGGCGATGAGCTCGTTCTTCAGCTCCTGATTCTTCTTGTGATCCAGCTCGCGCAGCTCGCGGCTGATCTTCACCATGTCGTAGAAACGATCGAGGTGATGCTGGTAATTCTGGCGCAGCTCGGATACGTTCGCCTGCGGCACGGGACCGATCTGCCTCCATTTTTCCTGGAGCTCCTGCAAACGTTCGAACGCTTTGTGCATGCTCTCGCTCGATTCGGCGAGTTCTTTCAGATCATCGATCAGCTGCAGCTTGAGCGCGAGGTTTTTCCGCTGCTCGTTCTCCTTCTGGCGACGGAGCTCGCTGCGTTTCTGGTTGTATTTTTTAAGAAGTTCCTCGAATTTTTCCGCCACTGCATCGGGTGCGGGCATGAACACATCGTGCTCGTCCTCTTTCGATGTTTCCCAGGCCCTGCGTTTCGCTTCCATCTCTTCGCGGACGAGCTCGCGGAAAACTTCCTTGAGCTTGTTCACGGTTCCCTTCACGTGCTCCGGATCCGGACTTCCCGCCGCTTCCTCCATCTTCTGGAGCAGCTCGTTTTTCCCGTACGAAGAAAAATCTTCTTCCGGGTGAAGCTCATCCTGATTCGCTTCCGTTTCGTGTTCCGCTGTAAGCTCGTTCATGCCGGAAGCTTCGCTTGAGCCTTCGGCTTTTTGTTCTTCCTGGCTGGTCTCGTTCACGTTATTCTCCATGTGACGTAAGAATGAAAAACCTTGTCTGTGACAAGGTCGGCGTGCATTTATTGTTTACTTCAAAAGTAGGAAAAAGTATTTCGAATCGGAAAGGGAAAAAAATATCGGTAATGACGCGTACAGGCCGTATCGCCTGTCTGCGAAATTCTTCGTATTGTGCCGCATCAGGATATTCCCGGAAAATTATTTACCAAATGATAATGATGATTTTTCACCGATAAAACGCGCAGCACGGCAGCTACGGAAGAAAACGCGGGATTATTTTCCTTTGCCCTTCAGCCGCGCAGCGATCAGTTCACGCAAAGGGCGTTTTTCAATCCTGCTTTTCAGCCAGGACCCGAATTCAAAATCGCTCCAGGCGCCGTAGCTGTAGCTTCCGGGCGCCAGGCGATGTGCAAGCGACAGCAGTTTCTGCGTGGCGGGCCGGCCACTCTGCGTTACCGTTTTCCGGAGAAACACCAGCAGGGCCTGTTCAAACGCACCAAGCCGGCCATGCTTGCGCAGCAATCGCTGAACCGACTGGCACTGGCTGTTCACGAGCTCCGCATCACCCAGTTCATAAAAAATGACCAGGCGCACCAGGCGGGCCATGCACTGGAAATTCAGACCGGCTTCCATCCCGGTTGAATCGACAAGATCATTGAGATGCAGCAATGCTTTTTTCCGGTCGCCGAGGTAGAAATGATATACGCCGAACAAAAACAGGTAACCGACCACGAGCGTGTCCCGCATCTGCGGGCGGTAGCGGGCAAACATCTTTTCCAGGTATTCCATCATTGCCGGGCCTTTCGCCGTATCCGCCCGGTTCTTGTACGCGACAAGCTCGAACAAACGTATGCCGATGATCTCGTTGTAAACAATGTCGTAGCTGAAATAATCCAGTATCCCGCGGTTGGCTTCCATCGTTTTTTCCACCAGGCCGGGAACGACCTCGTAGCGATGGGAAAGTACAGCATGCATGAGCTGGTTGGAAAGTGCATTGACATAACGCACATACATCCGGTGGATATACGTTTCGGATGTTTCCATCGCAGCGATCAGCTCGACAAAACATTCATACGCCTTGTCGTGATCGCCTCTCATCGAATAATAAAGTGAACGGATCTCGATCCGGCTCATCTGCGCCGAAAAAGAGATCAGTTTCCGTGAAGGTTTCAGCAACGGGTGCCGCAGGATCGCACGGAATTCCTTTTCCGCCGCGGGAGTATATTCCCCGTGATGCTTCTGCACCTGGATCATTTCCGTGAAAAGCGTATGCAGAACGAGATCCTCGCTGAGCCCGCGCGTGAGGCGTTCGTCCCGCCGGTGAAATTCCGCACTGCTGAAAAGGGCGTCTTCCGCAGCGGAAAGCCGCACCTCCTGGTTTTGCTGGTAGGCAAGCATCGCCAGCTGGGGCGTTATTTCATACGACTCTGCCAACCGTACCGCACGGTGAAAATATTTCCAGCCGGCCTGTTTCAATCCTTTCTGGAAAAGGAACCACGCCCTCAGCCGTTCGCGCACGATCTTCCGTTCGGGAGAAGAGTCGCGATAAAGAAAGAACATGCTTTCGAGGATGAGATCGAAGAGCTTATTTTTCTCGGCTGAAAATCGTGCGGTCACCGACCGGCCCAGTTGTTTTTTCAGCGCTGTTTCGTCAAACTCCTTCTGCCTGCTGATGGCTCTGAAAAGCGCAAGACTGCTCTTGTTGTTCCTGTAAAAACCGGACGAAAGGAAAAGCGTCACGTATCGTTTTTCGAATTTGTCGAGGGAGTGAACGAGATTGAAAAGATCGGGTGCAGGTTTCATGGAAAGAGTAAGATCGATACTTGTAAAGCCGCGTCATTACAGGGTTTCAGCGGATACCATCCGCAATGAAAAC
>DASTSF010000181.1:0-3995 GCA_035760825.1 Bacteroidia bacterium | reverse complement strand
AAATAAACCGTGATGCGGATCTTGTTCTCATCGCGGTGAACGACGACGCCATTGCCGGCGTCGCGAAAAAGCTGGAACATTTCAGCGGAACGGTTGTCCATACTTCCGGCAGCGTGGGAATGGATGTGCTGAAAAGATCCGCGCGGCGCGGCGTGCTTTACCCGCTGCAAACTGTTTCGGGAAACCGCCCGCTTCGCCTGAAAAATATTCCGCTCTGCGTGGAAGCTTCCGGTAAGGAAACAAAAAAGCTGCTGCACACGATCGCCGGAACGCTTTCACATGATGTGCACGACATCAATTCCGGAGAACGCAGAAAGCTGCACCTTGCCGCTGTGTTCGTGAACAATTTTTCCAATCACCTGTACACGCTGGCTGAAGAATACCTGCGGACGAACCGGCTCAGCTTCAACCTGCTCCGCCCCCTTATCCTCGAAACCGCGAAGAAAGCCGTGGAAAATTCCCCGGCGAAATCGCAGACCGGTCCTGCCGCGCGAAACGACACCCGGACGATCAGCGCGCACCTTGCCCTGCTGAAAAAGAACAAGCAGATGAAAAAGATCTACACCGACCTCACCGCTTCCATTCTCGAACGCTCCCGACAAAAGAGATCATGACCGAAAATTTCAAGCAGAAGCTGAACCGCATCCGCGCATTCGTATTCGACATCGACGGCGTGCTGACCGACGGGAAGATCACGTTCCATGCCGACAATACGACGTCGCGCAGCCTGAACGCCAAAGACGGTTATGCGCTGCAGCGCGCACTGCGTGCCGGTTTTTTCGTTGCGGTGATCTCGTACGCGAAAGATGAGGTCCTGCGTGAACGGCTGAAGAACATCGGCCTGACGGAAGTTTACCTCGGCAGCACCGACAAGGAAGAAACGCTGAAAGAATTTGCGGCTGTGTATTCGCTCGGATACGATGAGATCGCGTTCATGGGCGACGATGTACCTGACATACTGGCGATGAAACGCTGCGGAATTGCGGCCTGCCCGTACGACGCCGCACCCGACATCCGCGAAATTTCCATTTACATTTCTCCGAAAAAAGGCGGTGAAGGCTGCGTGCGGGATATTATCGAGCAGGCGTTAAGGCTGAGCGGGAAATGGTAATGCTGTTCAAAGTTGGAAAGTTGAAAAGCTGAGCGGTTCCGGGGTTGGGCGGCTCGCTGAAATCATTCATCCGAAAGCAGCCCGAGGCCGACCATGATCATGAACAATTCATCCACCGAATAATCGCCTTTGATCTCGTAGAGCTTTTCATCGTTTGACCATTTCATGATCACCCCGTCCTTTACTTCGTAAAGCTTTTCATCGTTTGACCAGCGGCTGATCACGCCGTCCTTGTATTCGTACAGCTTTTCGTCGGTCGACCATTTGCAGAGCACATTATCCTTTATTTCATACAGCTTTTCGTCGTTCGACCAGTTCATGATCACGCCGTCTTTCAGCTCGTAAATTTTCTCATCGTTGGACCATTTGCTGAGAACGCCGTCGTTCAGCTCGAATATCTTTTCATCGTTCGACCAGTTGGAAATAACAGTCTGCGCATTTGCGGAACCGGCAAGAAGCGCCACCAGGAGCGCGATCAGCATCTTTTTCATGGGATTCGTTTTACCAAAGATTGGAAAAGAATGCACGATCCGCAAGCACGGCGCCCGCCGCTGCAGCAGCACGAACAAGGCCCAACTTTACTTACTTTTACTGCCCCGATGATCTCCTTTTTCAAGCTGATACGCCTTCCCAACCTACTGATCATGGCTTTCACGCAGTACATGGTGCGCTGGTGCGTGGTGCTGCCGGTGCTGGCGCTGAAAAGATCGGACCTGCAGTTTTCCCTGCTGGAATCGAAGATGTCCGAGCTCGATTTTTTCCTGCTCGTGCTGTCCACTGTAATGATCGGCGCGGCCGGGTACATCATCAATGATTATTTCGACGTCCGCATCGACGAGGTGAACCGCCCTAAAACGAACGTTGTCGGGAAAGGCATCAAGCGCCGTGTGGCCATGGGAGCGCACATGGTGATCAACATCCTCGGCGCGGGCATCGGCATCTGGCTGTCGTGGAAATACGGCATGTTCCGCGTGGGTTCGTTCATTTATATCACCGCTCCCGCCCTGCTCTGGTTCTATTCCACGAACCTGAAGCGGCAATTTCTCGCCGGCAATCTCGTCATCGCACTTCTTTCGGGCCTGGTGCCGATGATGGTCATCCTTTTCGACCTGCCGAACATTTCCAGGGAATTCCCTGATCTCGTACAAAGCGGCCTGCTCAACCTCAGCGACATCGTGCACGTGACGTTCATGGTGGCCGTATTTGCGTTCTCCGTTTCTTTCCTTCGGGAAATGATCAAAGACACGGAAGACTACGAAGGCGACCTTGCGTACGGATGCAAAACGGCGCCCATCGTTCTCGGCATAGCCCGCACGAAATGGATCATGGCTGCGCTTGCCGCCTTCGTGATCGGCCTGCTCGGCTGGCTGGAGCTGAAACAGTTCAAAGGAGTCCTGCTGCCTCCGGAATTTTCGCTGGCGCTTTACCTCTACTTTTTCATTCTCCTGCAGCTGCCGCTGGCGTTCCTCGTTTACCGCCTGCTGAAAGCGAAAACGAAGCAGGACTGGAAATTCGCGAGCCTGCTGGTGAAGATCGTCATGGTGGCGGGCATCAGCTACCTTTTCCTTTACGCGCACGGCATCAACAGCCTGATCGAAAATGCTTCCTGAGAATTTTCACGTCATCCTTGCCTCCAAATCGCCGCGGAGGCAATTCCTGCTTCACGGCATCGGCATTGATTTCGAGCAGAAGACGATGGAAGTGGATGAGTCGTTCCCGGATCACCTGCACGATGAAGAGATACCGCTTTACCTGTGCCGCAAAAAAGCGGAAGCGTTCCAGCATGTGCTCGGTGAAAAAACACTGATCATAACCGCGGATACTATTGTGTGGATAAACGGTCACGTGCTCAACAAACCGGCGGACGAGGAAGAAGCGCGCATCATGCTGCGGGAACTTTCGGGGAACAGGCATGAAGTGTATACGGGTGTCTGCCTGAAAACACAAAAAAAAGAGGTTTCCTTTTCTGTCCGCACCGACGTGCTTTTCAATGAGCTTTCCGAAGAAGAGATCACTTTTTATATCCGCGCTTACAAACCTTTCGACAAAGCGGGATCGTACGGCGCGCAGGAATGTCTTCCGCCCGGAATGAATCCCTGCTCCGGTGAGGAGATCGCTTTCCTGGACCGGATCGGCAAAAGCCGGCTGGCGGTTCCGCCTGTGTCGCCCGGGGTAAAACAACGCAGCATTCACGCGATCCGGAAGATCGAAGGTTCCTATTTCAACGTGATGGGACTTCCCGTGATGGAATTGTACGGGGAACTGGAGGCGTTCTGACAGTACGCCTGTTTTATTGACCAAAAGAACGCGAAGCTTCATTCATGCGACCTTAGCCGTGGACCAGGCGAAAAACAAAAGGCTCAGTGGTTCATCAGCGTATCGAGCATATTCATTTGCCGCACGTCATTCGTATAAATTTCCTGGTGAATGGCGCCTTTCCCTTTTTTGTACCAGATCATATCGCCGTTCTTTTTTTCGTCCTGGTACTGGCAGGTTTGCACGGTGTCGCCGGCGGGTGAAGTAAGCGCAACAAGACCATTCGGCTTCCCGATCGGGCAATAGAGATACGTCTGCCAGTCGGCGGGTGCGCGGGGATCACTGCTTTCCTTCATCTGCACGGAATAGAATCCGTCCGCTGTTTTTTCCAGCTTCGCCATGCGCTGCAGGTGAAGAATGTAGCAGGCGCCGCCCAGCGTGCGGTAGATACGGATGTACTTTACAAGAATGGCTGTATCCTTAGAAGTGCGCACGATTTTCGTGCTGTCGCAATCGTCGTACTGGTTGAGTTCTTTCGCTTTCGCCTTCGCCCGCTGCTTATCTTTTTTCTCCCGGTCTTTCGCAATACGGTCGAGGCTCTTCTGCCGCTGCTTGTCCGCCCGTGCGC
>DASTSF010000180.1:0-8140 GCA_035760825.1 Bacteroidia bacterium | reverse complement strand
GCCGAGAAGCGCCTGCGGAACTGTTTCACCGGTTTCCATCACGAGCGAAAGACTTTTTTCCTCCGCTTTCAGGTGCAGCACGGTGTAAACGTTGCCGAGCACATCCTTCACGCTGAACGGAATGCTTTCGAGATCGATCTTGCCCGCTTCGATCTTCGAGATGTCGAGGATATCGTTGATGATGCCCAGCAGGTTTTCCGAAGAAACGCGGATGGCGTCGACGTATTTCCGCTGGCGTTCGTTCAGCTCTGTTTTCAGCACGAGGTTCGTCATCCCGATCACGGCGTTCATCGGTGTGCGGATCTCGTGGCTCATGTTGGCGAGGAATTGCTGCTCGAACCGTTTGGCCTCTTCGGCTTTGTCTTTTTCGAACAACGCTTTCCCGAGGTTTTCTTTCGCCGCGAGACCCTGGCGTATCGCGTCGGTTTCGCGCAGCGTTTTCGCAATGGTCACCTCGAGATCCTTGAGGTCGATCGGTTTCGTGATGAAATCGAATGCGCCCCGGTTCATCGCGGTGCGGATATTTCCCATATCGCCGTAAGCGGAAATGACGACCGCTTTGAGCGGGCGGTCCATTTCACCGATCTTTCCCAGCAGGGTCAGTCCGTCCATCTCCGGCATGTTGATGTCGGTGATCACCATGCTGTATTCCCTGTCGCCTTCCAGCTTTTTCAACGCTTCCACACCGTTGAGCGCAAAATCGAACAGCAGCTCGCCTGATTTGATGGCGTGCCGGAACTTCTGGCGGATGAGCAGCTCGAGATCGCTCTCATCGTCGACGACAAGTATTTTCGCTGCCATCAGCTGTTTTCGTTTGGGTTAAACAATATGTTCCTCAGCTCTTCGAAATTCAGCGGTTTCGTCAGGAACGCCACCGCTCCGCCTTCTTCCGCGGCCAGCCTGTTGCGCGCATCACTATATGCAGTGATCATGACGACTTTCAGGCCCGGAAAGTTTTCCTTTGTCGCTTTCAGCAGTTCGAGGCCCGTCATTCCTGGCATATTGATATCCGACATGAGCAGAACGAGATCGAACGGATCGAGCGTCTTCATGAAGCTGAGCGCCTCTTCGCCGGAAAAAGCAAAATACAATTTTATTTTCCCGGCGCGGATCTCTTTCCTGAACTGGAGATTGAACAGGAACTCCACATCTTTTTCATCATCGACTACCAGTACTTTGATCATAATGGTTACTCTTTAAGTGAGGGCGCACCTGCCGTTCCGTTCGTGCGGACCGGGAGATGAATGGTAAACTCCGTGAATTCACCCGCTTTCGAATCGACGGAGATTTTCCCGCCGTGCGAGTGGATAATGTCGTACGTAATGCTGAGGCCGAGGCCTGTTCCTTCGCCGGCAGGTTTCGTCGTGAAGAAAGGATCGAACAGCTTGTCCATAAGTTCCGCAGGAATTCCGCTGCCGTTGTCGCGGATGGAAATAACGACTTTCTCTTCCTGCATGCGCGTGGAGATCTTCACTTCCGGCTTGTAATCGGCGCCGGCCGTTTTCCGTTTTTCATTGACGGCATAGAACGCATTGTTGAGCAGGTTGAGCAGCACGCGGCTGATGTCCTGCGGGATGACCATGAGCTCCGGAATATTTTTTCCGTAATCCGACTTCAGGCTGCAGCTGAAATCCTGCACGTTGGCGCGCATGCTGTGGTACGCGAGATTCGAGAATTCCCCGCACAGCTTGTTGATATCTGTAGGCTGGCGGCGCGCGCCGGCCGTGCGGCTGTGATTGAGCATGCTCCGGATGATCGAATCCACGCGGTGACCGTGGAAGCTGATCTTCTCGATATTGTTCTGCAGGTTCAGCATGATCTCGTTGCGTTCCTCATCCGTGGAAGCCAGCTTCAGCTCTTCGATCAGCTCGTTGCTCAGCTCGGAGAAATTGTTGATGAAGTTGAGCGGGTTTTTTATCTCGTGCGCGATGCCCGCCGTCAGCTGGCCGAACGACGCGAGCTTTTCATTCTTGATGAGCTGCTTCTGCGTGTTCCGGAGATTGGTGATCGTTTCATCGAGCTCGCGCGTGCGTTCGCTCACTTTCTCTTCGAGGATCTTGCGGCTGCGCTGGAGGCTCTTCGTGCGCAGGAGGATGATCATCCCGACCGACCACGCGCCGAGAAAAATAAAGAGCGCGGTCGCCCACCATGTTTTCCACCAGGGATGGCGGATGACGATATGAATGACGCGGCTTTCGGCGCTCCACGTGCCTTCGCTGTTCGCGGTCGTGACGAGCAGGCGGTAATCGCCCGGTGCAAGCCCGGTGTAGATCGCCTCATTGCGCGTTCCGGAAAATATCCAGTCTTTGTCGAACCCTTCCAGCTTGTAACGGAACTGGTTCTTTTCGGGAGCGGAAAAATCCATCGCGGCAAAACCGATGGTGATCACGTTCTGGTCATAAGGGAGAACAAGTTCACGGACGAAATCGATGGGTTTTGAAATCACCGAACCCGAATCGCCGGGTATCATTTCCCGGTTGAACAGGCGGAGCTCCGTGAATACGAGCTGCGGAGGATGCGCGCTGCGGCCGAGCGCTGCGGGATAAAAAAAGTTCATCCCGTTCACGCCGCCGAAATACAGTGCACCGTCATCTGCCGCATAATATACATAGCGGTTGAACTCGTTTCCCTGCAGACCGTCGCTCGCAAAATAATTCTTGCACGTGTGCGCCTGCACACTGAACCGGCACAACCCGTGATTCGTGCTGAGCCAGAGATTTCCCGCACCGTCAGGGACCACGGCGTACACCACGTTGTTGGGAAGGCCGTCCTTGTCGGTGAAATGCGCGAATGTCCCGTGCGCGACGTCGAGACAATTGAGTCCGCCGCTGCCGGTACCTACCCAGATGAATTTCGTCGGTTCGTGCGGATCGGGGCAAACGGAAAAAATGATGTCGCTGCTCAGCGATGATTTATTCCCCGGAATGTTCTTATACGATTTCCACTGCCCCGTTTTCACCGAATAACAATACAATCCCTCCGTGGTGCCGATCCAGGTGTTGCCGGCGGCATCCGTGAACGCATCCGACACGAACGTATACATCCAGTTCACCTTTTTCCCGGGCACCTGCGCCGTGATGTCGAACGTTCCCGTTGCCGCATTGAAACGCGCGATGTATGTGTCTTCGCCGCATTCCGCCGATATCCACGGATTATTTTCCGGGTCGAGCCAGATGCGGCCGCGCGCTTCGAAATCCCGGCCGGGAACCGCGAGGCGGAAGAACGATATCTTCCCGCTTTTTTCGTCGTATTTCCCGATGGTTCCGTGGCCGTAGCTGAGCCAGAACGTCCCGCCAGCGTCCTGCTGAAAATCCTGCGGAAAATTCTGCTCCCCGTTGAATGTCTGCGCAAAGTTCTTTTCCCGGAATGCCGGCGCGCCTTTTTTGCAGGCGACCGGGTCGAAGGAAAAAAGATCACCGCGGATCGAAATGAAAATGCGGCCGTCGTGCGTTCCCCTGATCAGGGAAATTCCGGGCTGGTCGACAAGATGGAAAAAGGAAACGCGCGGGTTGTATTTAAACACACCGAACCCGTTGGCGCCCATCCAGACGATACCGCCGCGGTCGACGAGAAGCGACCGGATGATGTATGTATTCCACACCGTGCTGTCGATGTTCAGCGGCATGAACTTCCGCACCAGCCGGGTGGAATCGCTGTAAATGAAAACGCCGGTCGTCGTGGAGACCCAGGCATTGCCCAGCTCATCGCCTGCAACCGCATTGAAGGAAGTGATGTCCGTCAGGGGAAACGGCACCGTGCGCAGCAGCTTGTCCGTCTTTGTATCATAAACGGAAAATCCTCCCGTGGAGATGAACGTCATCGTGTGCCGTACCGTGTCCGCGCTGGCGCCGATGATCCGGGCGTTCTCCATTCCGCAGAACTCCGGCTGGCTGTATTTCGCTGTGATCCGGCCCGCCGCAAGGTCTGCTGCCGCCGAATAATAAACCGTTTCAGAATCCGTCACCCAGAAATCGCCTTCAGCATCCGTAAAAAAATTTGTGTTCCCGGACTCTTTTACAAACTGTTTTCCGAAAACGCTTTCAGCGGTGAAAGGGGTCACGGTGTATTTTTCAGCGAAAGAGCTATCGTCTTTACCGGGATGTTTTTCCAGGCGCAGGTAAACAAGCTCGCCGGAAGCGCGTCCCCACATGTTTCCCGAATGGTCTTCGGCGATCTTCGCCGGAGCGCCATAATCTTTTCCACCGATGAGAAGAGGAACAGGCGTGAACTTTTCCGAAACCGGGTCGAAGACCTGGAGAATGTGCGGGGTAGAGATCCAGAGATAGCCGCGCGAGTCTTCGAAAATGTTCAGCACGATATTATCGGCAACGGAAAACGGATCGTCCGGATCGTGGCGGTAGATCTTGTAAGAATACCCGTCGTACCTGTTGAGGCCGTCTTTCGTGGCGAACCAGATGAACCCGCGGTGATCCTGCACCATGCTCGATACGAATCCCTGTGAAAGTCCGTCGTTGCTGGTAATGGGGAAAAGCCGCGCACGGAATTCCTCCGTACCGGCCTGCGCGTTCATAGTTCCGCAGAAGAGCAGGACAATGAATGCGGGTATGACAGACAACCGTTTCCTCTTCGCTGGCATGGTCAACCGCTGCTTTTTTGATTTTTCCCGGCAAGGAAAAGCGTCAGCTCTTCACAGGCCGTCGTGCACGTTTTTTTTACGTGCGCAAATAATTCTGCAATGCGCAGGATGCTTTTTTTCTCCTCCCCGAGCTTTTCCATTTCCACGAGCTCGCGCTGCACGTGCGCATCCGCACCCACGAACACGACGGAGGTTTTGATCTTGTGCGCCAGCGTGCGGATCGTTTCGAAATCACATTCGTGCACGGCCGCATCGAGCTTCTTCACGTCTTCCGGTGTCTGCTCCGTAAAAATGCGGATCATCGATGTAAAGAAACCTTCATTGTTCCTGGCGATGCTGCGCAGGTAAGTGAGATCGGTAACAGCACCGGCCGCAGTGCTCCCGGCCGTCGCTTCCTCTCTCTTTTTTGCAGCGCCGTTCTTTTTGAGCTGTTTCGCGATCGCGGCGTACAGCGCTTCTTTCTGAAACGGTTTGACGACACAATCATTCATTCCCGCCGCGATGCATTTTTCATGCTCTTCCGCCGAGGTGTGGCCGGAAAGCGCGATCACCGGAACATCCTTCTTCAGCTCCGCGCGGATCTTCCGCGTTGCCGTGAGGCCGTCCATCACCGGCATTTCGACATCCATCAGGACAAGATCGAAATCCCCGCTGCGCAGCGCGTGCAGCGCTTCCTCCCCGTTGGCGGCCACGCGGCAATCATAACCGGCTTCTTCAAGGAAAGAAAAACCGAGCTCACTGCTGAGCTCGTTATCTTCCACAAGAAGCACCTTCTGCTTTTTCATTTTCAGACAAGGATGAAGCGTTTCCATTTGCGGCTCTTTTCCTCCTCGATGCGGACGATCGCATCGGCGAGCTTCTGCGGCGCGTCTTTGTCCTTGATGATGTATTCGAACGCACCCGCTTTCATGAGCTGTATCGCCGTATTGATGTCTTTCTGGCCGGTAAGCAGGATGACCGGCGTATCGGGCAATTGCTTTTTGATCACGGAAAGCACCGCAAGCCCGTCGATCCCGCCCAGCACATAATCGAGAATGATGATGTCCGGCGTGAGGTAAAGGTCTTTCAGGCATTTCTCCCCGCTCTCGTACGTGCTGATCTTGAAATTGAACTGTTCTTTCAGCAGTGTATCCACATAAAGGGAATACATCGGGTTATCTTCAACGATGAAGATGGACATCTGGGTTTTCCTGGTCATAACTGCACGGTTTTAGGAATGTATTTTTTTATTTTTCCGGAAAGCAGTGAAAATTCCACCGGCTTCGGAAGGAAATCGGTCCCGGGAATGCCGGCCTGCTGGGAAAGGAAATATCCTTTGTCGAGCGAGGAGATCACGATCACCGGGATGCTGAAGTTGTGAAAATTCCGGAGAAGAGAAATGAACGTCAGTCCTGAAATGCCCGGCATCAGCAGGTCGCAGATGATCAGGTCGGGACGCGTTTTTTCTTTTTCGATGTAATCGACGGCTTCGGCCCCGTCTTTCGCCGTATCGACGTGGTATCCTTCTTCCGCCAGCTGGTGAGAAAGCGAGCGGAGCACCAATGCGTCGTCATCAATGAGCAGAATTTTCATACGACCTCCTTTTGTATAAGTGAATTGTGTGTTTTAAATGTAGCTACCCGGACCGCTTCCCGGTGGGAAAATTGACGAAACGGTCGAAAATTGTGGTCGAAACCGCCGGGGCGGAGGTCGGGAATCCCGGGAATCAGAGCAGGTTCAGCCGGGCCAGCATTGCGGGTTTCTGGGCTTCGCCGATGGGAATGGCGTTCTTCTGCACAAAAACCGTATCCTGCTCGATCGTGTCCACCTTGTCCAGTGCGACAATGTAGGAACGGTGAAGACGGAAGAATTTATCGGCCGGCAGGCGTTCTTCGATGGAACGCATGTTGACGTGGATCGTGTATTGCTTTCCCGGTGTGTGGATGGTGACGTAATCGCCCAGCGCCTTGATGAAAAGGATATCGCTGAACAGGACTTTGGTGAGCACGCCCTTGTCCTTGATGAAAATGTATTCCTTATCGGCGCCGGCCACGGTCTTGTCGCGGTCGCGGAAAAGCTCCTGCGCCCGGCCGATCGCTTTCATGAAGCGGCTTTCGTTCACCGGTTTGACGAGGTAATCGACCACGTTGTGCTCGAACGCCTCGACAGCGTAATGCTCGCGGGCGGTGATGAGGATCGTCAGCGGGGGATTTTCAAGCGAACGCAGGAATTCGAGTCCCGACACTTTCGGCATCTCCACATCCAGCAGCATGAGGTCGATCTTCTTTTCGCCGAGTATCTTTTTCGCCTGGAAAGTGTCGGAACATTCGGCCACCAGCTCGATCTCATCGTAAGAGGAAAGAAGGTCCTTCAGCATCTCACGCGCCATCGCGGTGTCGTCGACGATTATGCACTTCATGATGTAAAAATAATTTAAAAGTTCAATTATGTTTTTTTTACGGACACGTTCCCGGCCCGCGGATTTTTTTTCCATGCGCGACGGTTTCACCCCCGTCCGGCGTCTAAAGAAGCACGAAGATCATTCATACAACCACATCTTGTTTACGGACGGCTCCCGGAATTTGACGAACCGGAAAAAAGAAATGCTCAACCGGAAAATCCCGGCGCCGAAACCCGCTCCGGTGACTTTCAACACGCGCTTTTCGATTTGCGTATGAATAAAACATCTTTAATTTTGGTTGCATGCGTGACCCGATCTTCAGATCAAACGCATGATCCGTACCACCTGTTATTCTCATTCCCATGCCGAAAAAAGTGATCATTCTTGGCGGAGGCGTTGCCGGGCTCAGCGCAGCGCACGAGCTTGCCGAACGCGGATTCTCCGTTGAAATTTTTGAACGCAACCCGGATGTTCCCGGCGGAAAAGCACGCAGCGTGCCCGTTCCCGGAACCATGACCGACGGAAAGCTGCCGCTTCCGGGTGAGCACGGCTTCCGCTTTTTCCCGGGATTCTACAAGCACCTGCCCGACACGATGAAACGCATTCCGTTCCCCGGGAAAAAATCCGTTTATGAAAACCTTGTTGCGCCCGACCGCATCATGGTGGCGCGCTACGATAAGCCGCCTATCCTTACCGTCGCGAATTTTCCGCATTCGATCAGCGATGTGAAGCTGGTGATCCATGACATGTTCGGCGGCGTGGACACCGGGCTCACGGAAGAAGAGATCGATTTTTTCGCAGCGCGCGTGTGGCAGCTCATGACGAGCTGTTACGACCGGCGTCTCAATGATTATGAGCGCATCGGCTGGTGGGAATTCTGCCAGGCCGACCGTTTTTCCGAGACGTACCGCTCGCTGCTGGTGGAAGGGCTGACGAGAACACTCGTCGCTGCGCAGGCGGAGATCGCCAGCACGAAAACAGGCGGCGACATTTTCCTGCAGCTCATCTTCAACATGATGATGCCGTTCGTCGACACAGACCGTGTGCTCTGCGGGCCCACCAATGAAATGTGGATCTACCCGTGGCTGGTTTACCTCCGGGAAAAAGGCGTGAAGTATCACCTCGGCGCGGAAGCGAAAAGCTTCGAGTGCAGCGATACGGCG
>DASTSF010000179.1:0-16569 GCA_035760825.1 Bacteroidia bacterium | reverse complement strand
ATTTTATTTTTTCGAGATCGATGATAAAATGATCCGCTTTGTCGGAGAGCCGTGAAAAATTCCCGCAGACCGATTCAGCAAGCCCGAGCAGCTTTGCCAGCAGCTTCCGCTTCGCCAGCCAGCGGTCGAGATACGACGGCGGTATCGCGTAACCGATGGGACGGAATTTCCTTACGCGGAAAAACCCGGCGAACAGCCCGGCGAATTCTTCCGGGGAATAATACCACGTGAAAATTTCCTGCCCGAACACATTTGCGCCAATTCCTTCCTTCGAACGGCGACGGTACGCCGACTCCCTATCATCTTTTCGCCTGAAATACCGCTGCTCCCACCTGCAGTTGCGCGACATGACGACAAAAACAAGCCGCCCGCCCGTTTCCAGCAACCCGGAAAACTGCGCAGCACATTTCTTCAGCTCATCCGGACCGAGACAATTCATTCCACCGAAATCGGAGAACACAAGATTGAATTTACGCCCGCCGCACTGGGAAGCGACATCGCGGATGTCCGAAACAAAAGCCACCTGCGCGAATCCCTGCAGCTTTTCCTTCGTCACCGCCACCATTTCCGGTGAAAGATCGGTTGCGGTGATGTTGAACCCGCGGTCCGAAAACCAGAGCGCATCTTCACCCGTGCCGCAATTCAGCTCGAGCACGTTGCGGTGCGTCTTCACAGAAATATTCCGCGAAAGGAATTTCCACACGCGTTTCCGCTGCATCGTTCCCGTCAGTGAACGTGTGAAATGCTCATCGTAGAACGGAGCGTATTCATTGAAAACGGTTTCAGTGCTGCTCATGCGAAAGTGCGGCCAGTCTTTTCCTTTCCTTTTGCACGACCGGCAGGTACCAGAACACGGAAGCGGCTCTCCGGAAATCTTTTTTCTTCACTTTCCACGGCGCCACGACGAACTGCTTCAGGCTTTCGTAGCCCTGGTGCTTGCGGTAATTCCGGTGAACATAGCGATGCAGCTGCCGGTAAAATTCCGGCGAGAACGTATGCCGGAACATCAGCGCAAGATCGTCCGAGTCGGACCAGTTCTGCTTGGCATTCATTTCCGCTTTCACGTTTTCGTAGAATTTCGTTCCCGGGAGCGGGTAGCTGACCGAGATGCCGATGTCGTCGGGAAGCAGCTCATTCAGCAGCGCGATCGTTTTCCGGATGTCTTCCATTGTTTCGCCGGGGTAACCGAACTGCAGGAAGAAAGCCGGCCGTATGCCGTGCTTTTTCAGCAGGTACGTGGCTTCGCGGATCTGCTCCACGGTCGTGCCTTTGTCCATCGCGTCGAGTATTTTCTGCGATCCGCTTTCCGCGCCCATCCACGCGGTTTCACAGCCGGAAGCGGCGAGATCGCGCACGTAATTTTCCTGCACGAGCAGATCGGCGCGCGTCTGTATCTTGTAAGTGAAGTGAAGATCATTTTCCTTCACCAGCTCCGCGAAACGTTTCACCCAGCCGGGCTTCAGCCCGAAAATGTCATCGCAGAACCATACGTGATCGAACGCAGTTTTTTCCTTCAGCATTTTCAGCTCAGCAATGACGTTCTCCGGCGACCGCGAGTTGTAACGGTTCCCGTAAATAGGTTTCGCGCACCAGTTGCATTTGTAGGGACAACCGCGCGTCGTAGCGATGTTGATCGAAAAATATCCGTGCTTTTCTTTCCACACCGCTTTGTATTTGCCCGTGCCGGCGAGATCCCAGGCCGGCAGCGGAAGCGCGTCGAGATCTTTCATCACGTTCCGTTTCGGCGTGGAGAACAGGGCGCCGTCCTTCATCAGCGAAATTCCGCTTATAGTTTCGAACGGCAGCTTTTTCCCGATCGCATCCACCAGTTCTGCCAGCGTTTCTTCTCCTTCGCCGCGGATGACAAAATCAGCGCCGCGGGCGAGGTATTTTTCCGCATGGTCGCTGGAATCGCTGCTGCAGACGATGACACGGCAACCTTTTTCCTTCGCGAGCTCCTGCATCCGGAACGCGGCCTCGCGCATATTCGTCAGGCACATTTTCGTCAGGTAGTTGAACCCGTCGTCGAAGATGACGAAAACATCCGGCGAATATTTTTCCAGGAAAGGGATGACCTCTTCCGCATCGTACGAAAACTGGGGATCGAAGAGATGAACGTCGTGCCCTTTTTCACGCAGCACAGCCGCAGCAAGCAGCGTTCCCAGCGGCGCGAACGGCTGCCCCTGCTCCCATTGCTTGGGATCGAAACGCATAAAATACGAATGTGAAAAAAGAATGTTCATCACTTTTCCTCCGCGAGGGACGTTTTCCATTCCCACGTCTGCGCCGGCAGGCTGAAGTTCCATTCGCTGCCGAGCGATTTTCTGCGTTCTTCCATCGCCGCTTTTACGCGTTCCTGGAAACCGTTCGGATGATGCTTCGATGTTTTTTTCGTCGAACGGAAGCGCACCTCGAAATCTTCCGCAGGCACATGCCGGAATTTTTTCTTCCAGAACCACACCGTCACCCTGCGCGTGAGCTGATCGAAGCGGTCGCCCGCTTTCCCGCGAAAAACAAATTCGAAAAACCGTTTGAACATTCCCGGCTGCAGGTGCGCAATGCCGGCCGTTGCCGTCTTTTTACGGTTCGGGTAAAAGAGGCTCGTCCACTGGTTGGCGTCCATGAATTCACCGAACACATCCGCCCCGTGCATCGGTTTGAGGAAGCTGATCTCCGTGGCGACAAAAAGATTGCGGTCGGGAACGGACAGGTTCTCCGTATCGAGAAAATAATTCACGCAGAAATATTTCTTCGAATTGAACAGGAATATTTTCTTGAAGGCGACGAGCGCAGTACGGGCGACCCATAATCGTCCCGGTTCCGTCAGTATGAAATAATCGATGTCGCCGTCGGGGTCCATTGTTCCCTTGGAAAGCGAACCGCTGATGAAGACGCCGCGCACGAACGGGAATGAAGCGATCAGCTTCGAATACCGCCGCGCTTTCTTCCCGCACAGCAGCGCGCGTTCGTTGCGCTCCCTGCGCAGGGCGGCAAGATGCTCGCGGCCCGTGAACAGCCAGAAGCCGTCCGTCTCCTTCACGATGCCTGCCTCGCGCATTTTTTCCAGCGCGAGCGCGGTTTCCGAAAGCGTGCATTTTTCCCACTGGCAATTGTGATGCACTTCATCGGTCGTGAGCGGGTGATGAAAAATATCGAAGTAGATGAGCGTATGCAGCACAGCGACATCGGTCGCATCGGGATAAAAGCGCGGAATTTCCTCCGGGTGAAGCTGCATGGATGTTGAAATTTACAACTTTAAAAGTAAAGTCGCGGATAAAGGGAAGAGCGGTCGCTTCTCCGGCCGGATGGAAAGATCAACCCTGTTTTGTAAAGACGAACACCAGCGTTTCCCCGAAGAGATTTCCTTTCCGCTGCACAGATGACGGCCTCCATCCTTCTTTCGCTGCGATCGAACAGATCGCATCATTGTCGGATTCATCGGAAAGCACCATGACGAGCTGCGTTTCCGCGGAAGCGAACCGCTTCGCTTCTGAAAAAAAACGGAGGAAATATTCCATGTGCTCGCCGCAGTTCCATGCATGATCTTCCTCCCGCAGCGCTTTCTTTTTGTAGTACGGCGGGTTCACCGCGATGATATCGAACGTTCCCGGCGGAACGGACGCAAAAAGATCCGAATGGAAAATGATTGCTTTTTGCCTGTTGCGCTCAAAATTTTTTTTCGTGCATTCCACAGCGGAAATGGAAATATCCACGGCCGTCACTTCTGCTTTCTGTGCTGCGGCGGCAATGCTCACAAGACCAGAGCCGCAACCTGTTTCGAGAAATTTCTTCCCGCGCAGGTCAAGCGGGCGCAGGTAACGGACCAGCTCTTTGGTGCTGAAAAAAAAGCCGGGATGAAAAACACCCGGCGGGACCGTAAGCTCGAAATTTTCAAAGCGGAAGCGACGTTCTTTCCGCAGGTACCTGGCGACAACGGGTCGCCAGAAAAAGCTGGCCGTTCTCTTCAGCAGGCGTTTCAAAGGATGCGGATTATTTATCCTCTTTCACTTCCTTCATTTCCATGCCGCACTCGGGACATTTGCCCGGTTTGTCGTAGGTCTTGTCGCCTTCACATTGCATGGGACACTGGTATTTCGGCGCGGCTTTCGCTTTTTCTCCGCAGGAAGTAACGGCGAAAACATTCACGGAAAGCAGGGCGATCAGCAGGAGCTTTTTCATGTTCGTTGTTTTAGGGAAGTACAAATTTACGCATTGCAGAAATGATTCCGACGTTTTTCGCTTCGGAACCGGCCGGCACGTTTGAATTTTCACCGTTAACCTCCGGAGCCTGCTTCTTTTGACACAAAGACACGGGAACCGGGATCTATTCCGAAAGCGAGCCGCTGCCGTTTACTGCAGATCGCCACTATCTGTTGGACGATTGCGCCCGCTTCTCATTCCAGGCCAGCGCCGCGGCGCCGATCACGGCCGCATTTCCCGGCAGTCCCGAGAATTCGATCTTCACTTTTCCTGCATAATTTTTAAGCAGGCTTTTTTCGAAATACGAACGCGTCGCGTTCATGAGGATATCTCCCGCATTGGCAAGTCCGCCGTAAAGAAAAATATGCGAAGGACTGGTAATAGCAACAAGGTTCGCCAGCGCAAGTCCCAGCTTCTCCGCCGTGTAATTGATCAGCCGCATCGCGAATGCATCACCGGCTTTGGCGGCATCCGTGATCATGATGCTGTCGATCTTTTCCTGCGAAACGGTTTTCAGCGTCGTGGGTTCGCCTTCGAACTCGAGCCATTCTTTCGCCGTGTTCACGATGCCCGTTGCGGAAACATAGGTTTCGAGACAGCCTCTTCTTCCGCACCCGCACAGTCTTCCTTCGTGCTCGATGATCACGTGGCCGAGCTCTCCGGCAAAACCGTCGTGCCCGTACAGCACTTCGCCGCCGGTAACGATCCCGCTTCCGAGTCCCGTCCCCAGCGTGATGACGGCAAAATCGCGCAGTCCTTTCGCTGCACCGAAAAACATTTCACCGATGGCGGCAGCGTTCGCGTCGTTCGTCAGCACGACCGGCACATCCATTGCGCCGCGGAACATATCCGCCAGCGGAATGATACCCGGCCAGGGCATGTTGGGCGCGTGCTCGATGCTGCCGGTGTAATAATTCCCGCTCGGCGCACCGATACCGATCCCTTTCAGCACCAGTTTTTTTTCGGAGATGATCTTCCGCAGCGCATCCGTGCAGAACCCGAGCAGCATTTCCGGTTTCGCCATTGAGCGCGTCGGGAATGTGGTGAGCCATAACACGCTTCCGTCCGCGGAAACAAGTCCCAGTTCCGTATTCGTACCCCCAATATCTATTCCTGCACAAACATCCATAAGCGCTTCCTTTCTGCCTTTTCGTTGTTTCCTAAAATAAAAACATTTTCTGCTGCCGTTACACGTTTTCGCCCAACCTGTTTTCTTTCCCGCCGGACGTGCTTCAGGACTTTATGAAATAATCCGCATCGTACAACTTGTTCGCGTCATGCTGGTAAAGAGCGTAGTTAAATCCCTTCTGCAACCCGTAAGCGCCGTGCTCGCCCCGCTTGTTGATGGCGAGTATGCCCACCTGGAATTCTTTGTAATCGGGATGCTTTTTCACAATGCGGTTGATGGCTTCCTCGCATGCTTCCTGCGGGCTCGCGCCGCGCCGCATTTCTTCCACCGCTGTGTGCGAGGCCAGCGTGCGCATGACGGCTTCCCCGAGACCCGTGCAGGTAGAAGCACCCACTTCATTGTCCAGGAAAAGCCCGGCGCCGATCACCGGCGAATCACCGATACGGCCATGCAGCTTCCATGCAAGCCCGCTCGTCGTGCATGAGCCGGCGAACTTCCCGTCTTTGTCGAGAACAAGCAGCCCGATCGTGTCGTGGTTCTCCACGTTGATCACCGGCTTGTAGTTTTTTTCCTTCAGCCAGTCTTTCCATGCTTTTTCAGCGGCGGGACTCAGCTTGTTCGGCAGCTGCGTGATGCCCTGCTCGCGTGCGAACTGTTCCGCACCGCTTCCCACGAGCATCACGTGCGGCGTGCGTTCCATGATCATGCGTGCGAGCGAGATCGGGTGCTCGATACCGGTGACAAAGCTTGCGGAGCCCGCCATGCCGTCGTCGCGCATGATGCTCGCGTCGAGCGTAACGTACCCGTCGCGGTCAGGAAATCCGCCCAGGCCGACGGAGGTGCTGTTCTTGTCGGACTCAACGACCATGACGCCTTTCTCCGCTGCATCGAGCGCGGAACCGCCGCTGCTCAACGTTTTCCACGCTTCCTCATTGGCCGGCATGCCGTGGTTCCAGGTGGAAATGACCACGGGGAATCCCGGGGAGGAATTCGGGTTCTTCTTTTCCTTTCTCCGGATATCGTCCTTGGAAAAAGGACTGACACCCATGGAGGTGGCAGCAGTAAAGAGGGCGGTGCGCTGGAGAAAAATTTTTCTGTTCATGTGACTCTTTTATTACTCCTGATCAGTTATTCAACGTTTTGATCCGGCGCGGATGAAAACGGCAAACAGGGAATGCTCCATCACCGCGTTTCAATCTCAATTTCATCCGCAAAGATCCACGCGGGGTTTCCTTTGCCCGGATGCCATGCAGGACATGCACCGCGGTTCTTCGCCACGACCTTCACATAACGTGCGGGCATGCCGGGGTCGCAATAGAATTCGTGCAGGACGGGGCCGTCGTGGTGCTCGTCGATGGTGTTCATCATGCTTCCCGCCTGCGTGAAATTCCTGCCGTCGTCCGAAACATAAAAATCAACTTCCTGCGGCATGAAGATCCAGCTCGCCTGGTCCTGCAGGCAGCCGATGGAAATGTGCGCGACATTCTTTACGCTTCCGAGATCGACCACAGCGTCCACGTCATCACCTTCGTAACCCTGCCAGTCGCCGGTACGGAAATTCTCCGCGCCGCGTATGCCGTCGATGAGCGCTTTATTTCCGCCGGCCGCATACTGATTCGCGTAAGCCGTATTCAGCGTTATGGAACGTCCGCCCGGAATTTTCATATACCTGAACATAACCGTATCGCTGTGCCGCCCTGTTTCATTGACAGTGAATGCACGGATAATGCCGGATCCGTTGATAGTAAAATGAGTGCCGGTTTCCACATACGGACCGTTATTCACGCTCTGAAAATAGCGCAGGCCGGGAATGTTCTCGTACGTGACATCGAGCCTGTTCACGAATGTCCGCAAAGGCATCGGGGTTACCGGGCCTTCGCTGGCGGACTTCACGCGTGGCGGCAGCGGGATGGTGGTATTGTCCTCGCAAATGTTCACCTGCTGCCAGTTGGTTCCGGTCCTGATAAAGTCAAACTTCCCGCCGTTTGCCATATCACTGAATGAAATCTCATTTTTATGGATCGCGTTGCCATTCACATTCGCAAAAACATATCCGGGTTTAAAACCTTCGGGAAATTTCAACTGAAAAGTATCATTGGTCAAATCATTGATCTCGAAATTTTTTCCTGATTCAAGATGAATTTCGACCTGATCAAAACCAGGCCGGGTGATAGCGTACTCATTTGTACCCGGCGTCACGTCATAAAGTCCCATCATGCTCATCACGTACCACGCGCTCATCTGCCCGCAGTCTTCATTGCCGCAGAGTCCGTCCGGTTTGTCCGTGTACATTTCATTGCATATCTGCGAAACGAGCTGCTGCGTTTTCCAGGGTTGCGAGGTGTAATCGTATAAATACGCCATGTGATGGCTCGGCTCATTGCCCTGCGCGTACTGCCCGATCATTCCCGAAATATCCGCCTGTTTGCGACCGGACGTTTGCGACGAAGCCGAAAACAATTGATCGAGGAAAGCGATGAATTTCTCGTCACCCCCGTGCGCTGCAATGAGTCCCGGGATATCCTGCTGAACGGCGAGCGAATACTGCCACGCGTTCGCTTCGGTGTAATGGAAATTCACTTCGCCCGGATCGAACGGGGAAACGAATGAGTTGTTCAGCCGTGCGCGCATGAAACCCGTCTGCGGATCGTACACGTTCCTCCACGATTGCGAACGATGCATGAAGTACGCATAATCGTCATCGCGCTTCATGCGTTTTGCCGCCTGTGCAATGCACCAGTCGTCGTACGCGTATTCCAGCGTTTTGGAAACGGACTCGCTTTCTCCTTCGGCCGGAACGAACCCGAACTTTTTGTACGACGCCAGTCCGCGCTCATCGCGCATCGCGGCATCTTTCATGGCTTCGTACGCCGTAGCGGTGTCGAAATTGGTCAGTCCTTTCATCCACGCGTCGACGATCACAGGAACGGAATGATAGCCGATCATGCAGTTCGTTTCATTCGCGGACAATTCCCACACCGGCAGCCGTCCTCCTTCCTGCGCCTGCTTCACGAACGTGGCGATAAAATCCTGGTCGCGCTGCGGCTGCACGATCGTGAACAGCGGGTGAAGCGCGCGGTACGTGTCCCACAATGAAAAAACCGTGTACTGCGGATGGACCGTGTCGCTGTGAACCTGGTCATCCATCCCGCGGTAATCGCCGTTGACGTCGCAATAGAGGTTCGGTGCGATGAAGCAGTGATACAGCGCCGTGTAGAAAATTTTCTTTTTCGTTTCGTCACCGCTTTTCACTTCGATCTTCCCGAGCTCATTGTTCCATTGCTGCACAACTTTTTTATGCACGGCATCAAAATCGAAGCCCGGCACTTCGGCCTGCATGTTCAGCTTTGCATTTTCGCACGACACCGGTGAAAGCGCCACTTTCAGCACGAGATTTTTTGTTCCGCCGAAGCTGAATGCGATCTTCACCTTGTGCCCTTTCACGACGCTGACTTCCGGCTGGTATCCCTTCTGCCCGCCGACGCGGTATTCATCGAAATCTTCGGAAAATTCCGCGTAAAAATAAACGCACTGGTCTTCGGCCCACGCTTTCGAACGGCGGAATCCCTGTATCGTGTGCTTGTTCACGATCTCCACTTTCGAATCAAGCACTTCGTCGCGGTGCGTGAGGTCGAGCAGCATCCAGTTCTCGTTGTCGCCGCTGAATGTGTAGCGGTGAACGCCCACGCGCGGTGAAGCGGTCAGCTCCGCCTTTGTTTTCGTATTATCGAGAACGACGGAATAGTAACCCGCTTCCGCTTTTTCGTTCCGGTGCGAAAATGAAGAACGGTAGCCCGGTTTTCCGTCGGCGCCGGTATTGAAGATGACTTCGTTCTCCGGCATGAACAGGATATCGCCGTAGTCACTGCAGCCGGTTCCGCTGAGGTGCGTGTGCGAAAATCCATAGATCGTATCGTCGTCGTAATGATAGCCCGAGCATCCGTCCCAGCTTCCGTCCACGCGCGTATCCGGGCTCAGCTGCACCATTCCGAACGGTGCGCACGCGCCGGGAAACGTATGCCCGTGTCCGCCGGTGCCGATCAGCGGATCGACGTATTTCGCAAAATCGAATTTCGGTTCAGGAACGTCCCAGCGGAAATACACTTTCGGAGAATGCTCGTCCGGGTAAGGAATGCAGGAGAGCCACGCCGACGCAATCACAAAAAAGGCAAAAACACAGCGGAATTTCATCTGGAAAATGGTTCCCGAAAGATACCAAAAACGTTACAGGTTTATGGCGGAACGTCTGCCGCCTGGTATGCATCCATCCGGGCGTTGTTTCCCGGACGTTAACCGCTGAACGCCGAACCTTGAACCTTACCTATATTTGCCCATGCGCAAGCTTCTTCCTCTCCTCTTCCTCGCTTTCCTCGCCTCCTGCATCTCAGACGACAAGGATGACAAAAAAGACGATACCGTCGCCCAGCAGCAACCGCCGAAAGCACCGGCCGTAAAACCAGGGACGATCACCGACCTTTCTGTGCGCTCCCAGCCGGCGAACTCGTTCAGCGTTTATCTTCCTTCGGATTTTTCGTACGACAAACAATGGCCGGTCGTGATCTTTTTCGACGCGCACGGCGACGGGCATGAGCCGCTGGACAAATACAAATCCATCGCCGACGAGCTCGGTTTCATTTTCGTTGCATCCAACTCTTCGCGCAACGGCATACAGATGGGCGAAGCGGCTTCCATCGGCAACGGGCTCATCGACGAAGTGAAAAGCCTTTACCCCTGCGCCGATAACGAAATCATTCTCTGCGGGTTTTCCGGCGGCGCACGCGTCGTTTCCATGCTCGGCGGGAGTCCCAGCGACCTCAAAGCGATCATCTGCAATTCTGCCGCGCCGGCGGCCCCGTTCCGCGACAAAATATTTGTCGGTCTTGCCGGGCTCGGCGACATGAATTACCTCGAGATGAAAAAATTCAACGACAGCTATCCCGCGAATGCAAACCCGCACGAGCTGCTCGTCTTCGACGGCAAACACGAATGGGCGCCCGTGAGCGTAATGCGCACCGCGCTGCTCATCACCAACTGCTACAAGAAAGACAAGAGCATCCACCCGGTCGATTCCACGAATGCGATGAATGCCCTGTCCGAAGCGCTCATCTCGCAAAGCGATTCCATGAAAAGCATGAGCTGCCTGCTGGCGAAGAACCTGCTCGAAACGGGAACGCACATTGTCACCTCATCGCCCGGGAAAGAAAATATTTCGAAGAAATTTGCCGCGATCAGCAAAGACCCGTGCGTAAGATCGGACGAGACGGGATGGAAAAACGCGGAAGCCGAAGAGACTGTGCTGCAGCAGGAGCTGGGCGAAGCTGTTCGCGACAAAGACACGACGTGGTGGCGCGCAAATGCGGACAGCTATTTCGAAACGAAATCGACCGGTGCGGAAAAATTCATGCGCCAGCGCCTGCGCGGGTACACGAGCCTCATGCTCTATACCTACAGCAACCAGGCGATGAAAGTGAGCAATCTTCATGCAGCGGAATCGCTCATCACGATCTACAGCATCGTCGACCCGGAGAACAGCGAATGGGCGTACATGAAAGCTGCGCTGTACATGTCGCTCGGACTCGACAAGTATGTGGTTCCCAATCTCGAAAAAGCGATCGATCTCGGCTTCAACGACCGGCTCCGCCTGCAGAACGACCCCGTGTTCAATTACCTGCACAGCGATCCGGGATTCAATGGGTTGTTTGCGCGGATGAAATAATTGAACAATTGGAAAGTTGAAATGTTGGAGCAAGTTCCGGTTTTGGGGTTCGGAACGGCTGACAGCAGGCGACTGACCGAAAACCATTTCAAAACAACCGGGAAAACCCGGAGCCCGCAAAGGGCATACTTCTTGTACCTTCGTGCTGATGCGCAGATTTACTTTCCTGTTTTACCTTCTTTTATTTTCGGTTTGCACAGGAGCGCAGCAAAACCTCGTTCCCAATCCTTCCTTTGAAGAACCCGGCGCACCGGTGATCCAGAAATTCAACTGGGGGCGTTACAAAGACTGGAAAAGGGATTCGCTCGATTACCGCACGAAAAATTACCTCTGCAAAGACTGGTTCCAGGTGACGGACGGCACGCCGGATTACCTCAACTCGGATCAGTCGTGGCTGCTGGGATGGAAAACAAAGACCGCGCGCACCGGCGACGGGAGAATGGCCATCATCGGCGGACTTGCCAAAAACAGCCTTGTCTCCTGGCTGCTCTATTCCGATACGTACGCAGAATATGTCGAATGCCGTTTGCTGCAGCCGCTCGAAGCGGGGAAAACGTACCGCGTGGAATATTATGTCGCGCTCGACAGGAAATCCAATTTCGCCTGCCACGCTTTCGGTGCGGCGATCACCAAAGACTGCGTCACCGTGTCGAACTACCACGCCTGCATGTGGGGCTATGATCCGTACGCGCAGGTGATCAACAGCAACGACCATTACATCACCAGCGACGAAGGATGGGTGATGGTGTGCGACACGTTCGTTGCGAAAGGCGGTGAACGCTTCCTCACGCTCGGCACGTTCGCGGGTGATTTCCCGAAACGCGTGCACAGCGTGAAACGTTCGCAGCACGGCGGCCTGCGCGTCGCGCCGTTCAACAAATATTCCTACTACTACGTCGACGACGTGAGCCTGACGGAAGTGCTTCCCGGCCAGCCGGTGTGCATGACGCCGCGCGATACCGTGCCGCGCGACAATGTCGTTTTTCTCATTGACGTTTCAGGATCGATGCAGCAGAAAGGGCTGATCGATGAAGCGAAAAGATCCATTCTTCCGTTCGTGAACACGCTTTCGGTGAACGATCATGTGACCATACTTGCGTTCAGCGGGAACGTGCAGGTGCTCTGCGAACAGGTGCCTGCTTCCGACACGGCGACGATACGCGATGCGCTCGATCATCTTTCCGCGGGCGGTGCGACAAATGCGAAAGGCGCGTTCGATGCGGCATACGCATCGGTGCGGAAGAAAATGATCCCCGGCGGAACGAATAAAATCGTCGTGCTGACGGACGGGCAGATCTACCTCGACAAAAAAGAGAAGAAAAAGATCCGCGCCGCGGTGAAGGACGAAGGCATCACGGTCTCCGTTGTTTTCTTCGGCGAAAAAGTTCCCGAGCAGGTCCAGAAATTCGCGGAATCGGCCGGGGGCACAGCGGCGAACGCAACGGGCGGAACGACGCAGAATGCCCTGCAGAATGTCGTGCCCGCGAAGATCGACGACACGCCATACGGTCAGCGGAACGCCGGGAAGATCTTTACGTACGAGCTCCTGACGAAAGCGCTGCTCCCGGGATTGCTCGCCCTTTTGCTATTCGGGAAATTTATTTTTTCTCACTGACGCGGTCCGCTTCCTCGTACATCTTCTCTATCGCAGCTTCGTTATTTTTCAGGATCACTTTACGACGGAGTGAAAGTTTCGGCGTGAGCTCAGCGCTGTTCACCGTCCACTCCGAAGGTATGAGAATGATCTTCTTCACTTTTTCATACTGGGCGAGCTCCGCGTTGAGTTTTTCCACCGATGCCTCGATGCGTTTGCGGATCGTTTCATTGCTGATCAGTTCTTCGTTGCTCATGCCGGTCTGTATGCCTTTGTACTTGGCATAAGCGCGAAGGAATGTGAATGAAGGCACGATGAGCGCCGCCGGGAATTTCCGGTTCTCGCCGATCACCATCGCCTGCTCCACGAAACGCGATGTGCGGAGAAGGTTTTCGATCAGCTGCGGCGCAATGTATTTTCCGCCGGATGTTTTGAATATCTCTTTTTTACGGTCAGTGATGCGGAGGAATTTCCCTTCCATCATTTCGCCGATATCGCCGGTGTGGAAATAGCCGTCTTTGTCGATCACTTCCGCCGTCGCATCGGGACGTTTGTAATAACCGAGCATGACGTTCGGACCTTTCACGAGGATTTCGCCGTCTTCTGCAAATTTCACTTCCACTCCCTTGATCACGGGTCCTACCGTCCCGAAGCGCACGTTGTCCGGTCCGAAATTATTCACCGCGATCACCGGTGATGTTTCTGTAAGTCCGTAACCTTCCAGCACCGGCAAACCCGCCGCCCAGAAAATGCGCGCCAGCTTCGGTTCGAGCGCAGCGCCGCCGGAAACCATCACGCGCAGGTTCCCGCCGAGTCCCGCCCTCCATTTGCTGAAAACGAACCTGCCGAGTATCGCCATCTTCAGGCGGTAAAAAAAGCTGTTGCCGCCGGGCCTGATCTCGAACTTCTCGGCCATTTCCACTGCTGTGAAAAACAGCCAGCGTTTGATCCCTTTCTGTTCCGCTCCCTTCGCCGTGATGCCGTTGTATACTTTCTGCACGAGGTGCGGAACGCACGTGAACATGTGCGGCTTCACCTCGCGGATATTTTCCGCGATCTTTTCAAGACTTTCCGCGTAATAAATGGAAGGACCTTTGTAGAAATACAGGTACACCAGCATGCGCTCGTAAATATGGTTGAGCGGAAGGAAGCTGAGCACCCTGCTCGTTTCATCCACCGGCGGAAGATCGCAGAGCGACGTAAAATTGCTGACGAGGTTGCGGTGCGAGAGCATGACTCCTTTCGGCGTGCCTGTTGTTCCGGACGTGTAAAGTATCGTGAACATATCGCCGGGCTTCGTGTTTTTTTTCACTTCGCCGATGACGTCTTCACGGGGATTCTTTTTGCCGGTATCCATCACCTCCTTCCACGATGTTCCTCCTTCCACTTCATCAAAGCAGAAAATACGGGGAGGGTCCGCAAGACCGGCACAGGCTGTTTTCGTTTTCAGGAAAATGTCATTGTTCGAAACGAAAACAAAACGTGCTTCGCAATCTTTCAGGATAAAATTCAGGTCGTGCTCGGAGATCGTCGGGTAAACAGGAACCAGCACTGCGCCGGAAAGCTGCACGGCAAAATCGGTGATGTTCCATTCGGGCCGGTTATTCGCGAGGATGGCCACGCGCTCCCCGCGCTGCAGTCCATGACCGATGAACCCGGACGCCATTTCGTGGCAGTAACGGATGATGGTTTCCGTATCGTAATTCACCCATTTCCCATTCTCTTTGGCGGTAATGAAATCGGCTTTGTTCCCGAAATGCGAAGGTGTGAAATCAAGAAGGTCGAAAACACGTGTTGGCTCCATAATATCTTTTCCGGTGTGGCTGTCTGTCTGCTGTACGATCCTTTAAATATACGATATGCGCCGGAAAAGACGGGAGTTGCCCGGAGAGACAATTATTGAAACCGGGGAACGGTTGCTCATGAAAAATGAACCTGGAAAGAGAAATGCTGCCAGGTTATTGCGCGGATCTCCTCTTTGGTTTTCAGCAATGCGAAAGAATCACCGCGCCCCGTTTTTTTCATTGGTCAGGATAGGTTCAGTACGCCCTGCTGTATTCGAAGCTCAGCATCAGCTTCGGCAGGTCCTGCCCGTTCGGGGAATACGCTGAACGGATAAGGTTGTTGTAACGGTATTGCAGGGAAATGGAATAATATTCCATCCCGATGCGGAAAACCGGGCCATACGTGAACGGCTCGAGGTAAGCCAGTCCCGTGGATTTTATTTTCACTTTGTTCTGCCGCCCGCCCGGGCCGTTGGAATCGAAATACTGGTCGACATAGACATACGATGTGCGGAATACGCATGAACCGGTCACGCCGAATTCCGCATACGCCCCGATGACATTTCCCCGCTTGCCGAAATTGATGCGGTCGGAGAAAGAAAACGTGAAATTATCCGTAACGATTTTCTCCCGCTTGTGGCGATCGGGGGAAAGCGGCGGCAGCTTTACCTGCTTCTGGCTGATGCCGAAATGATCATGCCGCAAACCCGCGCTCCACACCAGCGATTCCCACGACCACAATTTCAGCTTGAAGTTCAGATCGATGCCGGCGCCCGCGCTCCAGAATGCAGCCGGGTAGCCGTAGCTCACCGGGAAAGATTCGGTGCACAAATAATAGGTCGGGAAGAAAAAGAACAGCCGGTTCGGGCCCACTTTCGGAATGGCTGCCGTCGTATCGGTGGAGTTCTCGTATATCACGCGCTGCGCTTCCGTTTTTCCCGTAGAAAAAACAAAAACGGCAATGAAGATGAGCGCTATGTCAGAAAACTTTCGACGCATAATATCCTTTGTAGGAAACGTTCAGCTTTGTTCCGGGTGTGACGTCCTGCAGGTTGTCGATCGACAGCGGTTTTTTGCTTCGCACTTCGATGACGCCGTACCGGTAGATCTTTCCGGAAGCCGTTTCGAGATTGTAGAAAAGAAGCGTGGGCATTTTCCGGCAGCAGTCGGGCATGAAATTATCATCGATGATGATGTCCGTATAGCTGTCGTGCGTACCGAAGGAAAATGTTTCCGGCATGGCCCCGGGCGGATCGAAGAAATAGGACGCCTGCGGAATTCCGTTGCCGTGCGCATAATCGAAATACGGGTAGAGCGAGCCGGAATGCCGGAGTGTGTCCATGAGTCCCAGCGGCGTGATGTCGGGATACATTTCAACGAGGCACGCGGCGAAACCAACGACGAAAGGACAACTGAAGGATGTGCCGTCGCCGATACCGTATTCATTGTCGCCGTACGCAACGATCGCTGTTCCCGGCGCGCAGACATCCGGCTTTCGCGTGCGGAAATCAAATACGGGACCGACCGAGCTGTAATCAGCAATGAAACCGGTGTCGTTCACTGCCGTTACCGCCAGCACGCTGTCGGAGTCTGCCGGCGGAAGAAGATTTTCATCGCGTGTTCCGCCTTCGTTTCCTGCTGCGGCGATGACGAGCATGCCTTTTCTCGCCGCCAGGTTCGCGGCACGTGATATGAGCGCGGTCTTTCCGTCCATCTCTTCGGGCATGTACTCGAAATCGTTCGGACCGGCGCTGCTGTTGATCAGCGTCGCACCGTTCTTGTCGGACCATTCCACCCCGGCGACAAAATTTTCTTCCCCGCGGAATTCGTTGCCGTATTCCTTCATGATCCGGGCCAGCAGGAATGTCGCGTCGGGCGCGAAACCCATATTTTTCCCGCCCATCTTCCCGGCGATGCAGGAAAAAACTTCCGTGCCGTGGTCCGATTTGCAGTGGTACACATCGCTGGTCTTACCGACGAAATCATACGTTGCGCGGATCTGTCCGTTAAGTCCCAGCTGCCGGAACGCTTCGTGGGAATCCGCCCCGCTGAAACCCGCATCAAGGATCGCGATCACGACGCCTTTGCCGGTGTGCCCGTGCTGCGCGAACGTGTTTCCGCCCATCATGTTCAGCGAAAAGGAAAC
>DASTSF010000178.1:0-5987 GCA_035760825.1 Bacteroidia bacterium | reverse complement strand
CCTCTGTCGGTCGAGCTCATCATTGTCGCGACAGCAACACCGGAGCACCAGTTTCCCGCCACGGCGAACATCGTTTCCGACATGATCGGCGCAAAGAACGCCTGGAGCTTCGACCTCATGGGCGCTTGTTCCGGTTTCCTCTATGCACTGAACGTCGGAAGACAATTCATCGAAAGCGGCGCGCACAAAAAAGTGCTCGTCATCGGCTCCGATAAAATGTCGACCATCGTGGATTACACCGACCGCCGCACATGCATTCTTTTCGGCGATGGCGCCGGCTGCGCGTTGCTCGAGCCCGATACGACAGGCCATGGCATTCTCGATGCGCACATGTATTCCGACGGTGCAGGAAAGCCGAACCTGTTCCAGCTCGCAGGCGGAAGCTTTCGTCCGGCATCGGAAGAAACCGTCCGGCTCCGCCAGCATTACATCTCGATGAACGGGCAGGGTGTTTTCAAGCTGGCCGTGGAAAAAATGGCGGATGCCGCTGAAGAAATGATGAGGCGCAATCATCTTACCGCCGACGATATCGCATTCCTCGTACCCCACCAGGCGAACAAACGCATCATCGACGCGACGGCCAACCGCATGGGCATCGGCAGCGAAAAGGTGATGCTGAACATTGAGAAATACGGCAACACCACAACGGCCACGCTTCCCATCTGCCTCACGGAATGGGAAAAGCAGCTGAAGACCGGCGACAATATCATTCTTGCAACGTTCGGCGCCGGGTTTACCTGGGGCGGCATGTACGTGAAATGGGCGTACGACGGGGCGAAAGCCGCGGCCAGAAGGACGGAAGAGGAAAAAGCGGCGATGCCTGTATAAACAGGGCGTTCAGAATTCTTCGTGTCCGCAAAGACACGAAGTTATTTCCCGAGAATTTTTTCCAGCGTTGCCACGTCGATCGTGTGTTCACCGTCAAAACGGATGTGATGCAGGGAGGGGTAAATCTTTTTCATTTCAGCCAGCTGTTTTTTTTCTTCTTCCGCTGAAATGAATTTATCATTCGAGGCCGTCACGACCGTTATCTTCACGTCGCCGCTGATTTTTCCAGGCGGAACATCAGGCGGAAAAAATCCGCAGAAAAGGATCAGCTCTTTTACTATCGAATTCCCGGCCGCGATCCAGCGCGACGCAGTCGCAGCTCCCTGCGAAAATCCGAGCGCGGTCATCTCTGCATCGGGTGCAGCCTGCTTTATTTGACGGTACACTTTATCGAGGAACGCGACGTAATCACGGATGTCGTCAAGGCGCTCTTCTTTCGTCATCCAGGAAGCGACGACATTTCCCGCACCGCCTCTCGCATAAAAACGATGCAGCCCTTCCGGCGCAACGATCACCAATCCTTCCTGCATAACCGGTTCGAACTGCGCAAGAAACTCACCGGCACTTTGCGCGTACCCGTGGAGGGCGAACAGGATGTTTTTCGCGGAAGCGACATCACCCAGTGTAAAGTAGCGCGCCGTTTTTTCGACGGCAAGAATGTGCTTGTTCATTTTTTGCGCGAACGTTTCTTTTCCGGTGCAGATTTTTTCGCCGGAACGGATTTATGCGGAGAATCGGCTGCGGAATCACCTTCATTTTCCTCCACATCGACCGGCTGGTGATGCGCACCGAGGATCTGCAGGATGGGGCGCACGTCGTAAATTCCGCGGTTGTATTTGTTGCAGAGAATGACAACGGTGACGTCGTCGCTGAGGCCGCGGTAGAAAGCGGACGTGTAGCCATGCCACCACCCGTTATGAAAAACGGCCATCGCCCCGTCATCGAATTTCAGTATTCTCCATCCGAACCCGTAATTCCACGGCTTGCGCGCCTCCAGCTCGGGGCTGTATCCTTTGTACGCTTCGTCGAGGACCTCTTTTTTCAGAATGGTGTTGTTCTTCAGTGAACGGTCCCATTTATACATGTCCTCCACCGAAGAATAAACACCTTTGTCGCCGGTAACGTTATCGAGGTAATTATCCTGCCACCAGATCCATTTTGAAAAGTAGCCCCGCGTCTTCCCCGGGTGCTCCTGCCCGTCGGTGGCGATCCATGTATGCTGCATGCCGAGCGGCGCAAAAAAATTCTGCTGCATGAATTCCCAGAAAGGCTGACCGGAAATTTTTTCGACCACGCCGGCCAGCAGCATATAGCCCGTATTGCTGTAATTGAATTTCGTTCCCGGCGCACGCACGAAGTGCGGTGACAGATCTTCCATCATGGAGATGGCGCTGTCGTTTGAAAAGACCGAGGGTGTTGTATCGTGCGAGATGAAATAATTGTCGACGACGTTCGTGTAATGATCGAGCCCGCAGCGGTGTGTGAGCAGCTCGCGGATGGTAAGTCCGTGCCAGGGCGTGTGCGGAAAATATTTCCCGAGCGTGTCGTCGTACTGCAGCTTTCCTTCCTGGTGCAGGAGCATGACGGCAGAGGCCGTGAACTGCTTCGAAACGGAAGCCAGCTGGAAAGAATTATCGAGATGCAGGCTGTCGCGTTTTTCGTGGTTGGCCCAGCCGAACGCTTTTTCAAAAAGAATTATCCCTCGCTGGGCAATGAGCACGCAGCCGGAAAAACGGCCGTCGACAAAACGGTTCGAGAAGAACGTGTCGAGCTGCTGCTTTTTCAGATCGGCGTTGATCTGGCGGTAAATGATGGGCGTGCTGTCGACGGCAGGAGGCTGCACATTTTCCACTTTGCGGTTGGCGCAGGAAAAGAACAAAAGGGCGAAAAGCGGCAGCAGGAAAAATCGTTTCATAAAAAAATCCCCCGCAAAAGTGCGGAGGATTTACACGGAAAACTGTTAACGGCCGACTTATTATTCCACAACAATTACACAATATTTCGAAACGCTCCAGAATTTATCCGGGTCGGTGATCACGAGCTTGTCGGCGCGACCGTTGTCACCCTGGATCTCATAGGAACCGGCGGGATGCGTGGTTACGAGCTTCGCTTTTTTCGCGCCGAGAATGATCTCTTTCGTCTGCGTGATGTCAATCTTTGTGAAATAATTCGTGTTCATGTCGGCCGCCAGCTTCTGCGATTTGCCGATGCCGATGAAACCACCTTCTTTCGTAAGAACGCCCTGCTGCGTCAGCACTTTGGACGTTCCGAATGCATACCATGCTTCATTGAGCGCATCGGTTTTCGCATCGGACTCCTGCTGCAGCTCGGTGTAATTCATGCTCAGGTTGCTGAGCTGGAGATCGAGCTTTGACAGCTGGTCCTTGAGATCGGTGATCTCATTTTCCTTCTCGGCCAGCTGCGTCGTCAGGTTATCGATGGTTTGCTGCATTGAAGCGATATTCAGATCAGACTGCTTGAGCTGTTTTTTAGCCGCTGCAAGCCGCTGCTTGTTCTTGATCATCAGATCATAGATAGACTGGATATCGTTCGTGATCTGCTCTTTGCGGCCATTCACGTCGCCGCTTGCGGTGTCTTTCGAAATAATCTTTTCTTTCTTCTTGATCTCATCGAGATTGCCCTGTATATCGTTCATGGCACGGAAGAACGAATCGAGCGCAGCTGCCTGCTTGGCGTTGAGCCCGTTCAGGTTCTGCGTTTCATTGACGAGACTGTCTTTCACCGGATCTTTTTCCGGCGTATCGTTCTTGCATGAGTACCACATCGGGACGACAAGAAGGAGGATCAATAGCTTTTTCATAGCGGTAGGTTTACACGGCAAATGTAAACAAAGCAGATTCGCCGTTTATTTTTTTTCGATTTTCTGTTGGACCGGTTTTTCTTAAAATTCCTTAACCGAAAGCCCCGGAAACCCGGGGCTTTGCTGGTCAGACGAACGCCTTTTTGAGATGCTTGTAGGCCTCTTTCACCTCTTCCTTCCTGTGTTTCCATTTGATCGATGCGGCATTCTTACGCAGCATCATTTTGGTACGGATCTTCGCTACGCGCTCCTTGACGTCGATCTTCTCCTCGTTCAGCTTCGCTTTGACCCGCTCTTTACCAAGGCTCAGGCGGGTGCCGAGCATCTCCATCTTGATGCGGAATTTTTCCAGCTCATGCAGTACCTGCTCATCGAGCTTCGCCGCCCAGGGATTCACCTCGAGCATTTTGTCGAGCTTGTTCACCGCGCGGAAAATTTTCTTTTTCTGCTCTTCGAACGCCTCTGCGGTTTCCGCTTTTCCCAATGCCAGCTGCACCTGGAGGTCTTCAAGGTAAGCCTGCACTTCCTGTGCTTTCTTTCCGCCTTCTTTTGTTTTAAGCTTCGCTTCGCTTATCGTGCGGTTGAACTTTTTCTTTATTTCTTCGAACTTGTCGCGGGCTTCCATTTCGCCGAGAGCGATCTGTACCTGCAGGTTTTCCAGTTCCGTTGCTGATTTTTTTACCCCGGCGATCAGTTTGTCCCCGGGATGTTTTTCGTTAGCGGGTGCCATTTTTTTGTTTTTTGGTTTGCAGCAAATGTCTGTCAACCTTCAGTCTACCGAAATGACACCCCTCAAGCAGAGTATTGACGGTTGTCAGATGGAACGCAGAAGGGAGCGCAGCCTTCAGGGCAATTCGGCCATCAGAACGAAGATCTTCTCAAACTTGTATTTCCAGTCGACGACATCCCAGAGCGTATTGTTCGAGATCATGGCGAAGGTGAGCAGCCTTCCGGAACGCGTACGCACATAGCCGGCATACGATTTCACGCGCGTCATGGTGCCGCTTTTCGCATGCAGGTTCCCGTCGGCGGCGGTGCTGTCGGCGAGCTTGCGTATCGTTCCCGATTCACCGGCAACAGGAAGCGAATGATAGAACGAATGGAAAACCGCTGAATCCTTCGCGTAGACACGCAGCATTTCCACCAGCTGGTGCGTGGTGATCGTGTTCATGCGCGAGAGACCGCACCCGTCCACCATGCAGAGCCCGCGCAGGTCGAGCTGGTGGCTGCGCCAGAACTGGTAAACGATGCCGACCGAGCTGACGGTGGAACCGTAGCCGTTCTGCTTCCAGGAAATGGCGCGGAGAATGCTTTCCGCATAAAAATTCTGGCTCACCTGGTTCGTATGAAAAACGAGCTCCGACAGCGACGGAGAATACATCGTCGTGATCAGCTTGCGGCCTTCCGCTGCATCCGGTTTCTGGTGGTTCAGCTTCATGAGTCGAAGCGTCGTCGCCGAATCGCGGACAACAATTCCATTTGCAGAGAGCGAAGACCGCAGCACCTGCGCACAATACAACGCCGGATCGGGAATGGCGCTCATCTCTTCGTGGTAACCGCTCACCTCACCGATCGCAGTGCGTTCGAACTGGAACGGCGCACCCATGACGTAGGCGTATGATTTCCCGACGCCGGGATTGTGAATGACCTGGTTGTAGAGCTTCAGCCCGGGAATGTACGGATCGGTGTGGATGACGGTGCCGGTGCCGGAAGGCGTGATCTGGAGCGTGTACAGGTTTTCGTGGATATTGAGTCCGCAGGGACCGGTTCCGTAATCGCTCTGCATATCCGTCCACGACCAGCCGCCGGGAACAGGATCGCGGTCGAACGATTCCGCGTCGCCGATAATGCTTCCGTCTATACTGTCGATGCCGAGTTTTTTTATCGCTTCCGACCAGGCGGAAACGACCTTTCCGATGCTGCTGCCGAACGTTTCCGAGCCGAGGGAAGGATCGCCGCCGCCGTGGATGTAAATATTCCCGTGCAGCGTTCTGGTGGCCTCATCGATCTTCCCGTCGTATTGTAAAAGCGTGGCAAAACGGAAACCGGGTCCGAGCAGCGAAAGCGCCGTTCCCGTGGTAACGACTTTCATCGTGGACGCCGGCACATACCCGCGGTTGATGTCGACTGCGCAGATGGGTTTGCCGCTGTCGGCGTCGGCCAGGTAAAAGCTCCACCCGCCGCCGTCCATTTCCGGGGCGTTATTCAGCGAATCGACCCAGGCCTTCAGGCGGCCAAGGGCGGTTGTGTCGGCCTGCACCACTTCTTTCGCCGGCATTGAATCTTTTTCCTTCTTCACAATGAAGGAGGGTGCTTTATCACCACCCGTCATGAAAAC
>DASTSF010000177.1:0-5400 GCA_035760825.1 Bacteroidia bacterium | reverse complement strand
GGAACGCTGGTGAAAGTGACGAACCTCGCCAATGATTCCGTGGTGGTCGTAAAGATCACCGACCGTCTTCCCAAAAGTTCGCCGCGCAGCATCGACCTGACGCCGGCCGCGGCAAAAAAACTGGATTTCTACAGCCGGGGACTTACGAAAGTGACGATCGGGGCGGTGGGAAACGCGCCGGTGAACAGGGCGCCGCAAAAACAGAGGAAGGCACATCACCCGAAAAAAAAGTGCTGACCGGCAAAAAGGCTTTCCGCGACCGTACCTTTGCACTTCCGGCAACATTTTTATTCTCCCACCCAACCCGGAGCACAATTTTCACGTGTATCGGAATGAAAACCTGGTCAATAAACGGGCTACCTGCAAATGTGCCGATCGTAGTTGAAGATCAATTACTGGCTGATTGCGTGCGAGGTAAAAGCCGCGCGCAGTACCGGCTCTACAGCCTGTGCTATTCATTCATGATGTCCGTTTGCATCCGTTATACAGCTTCCAGGGACGACGCAGAAGACCTGCTTAACCGGAGCTTTCTCAAAATACTCAGCAATATTGAAAAGTACCGGAAAGAAGTGCCGTTCGGACTATGGGTAAGACGCATCACCATTAATACGATCATCGACGAATACCGGAAAAACAGGAAGGAAAAAGAAATGACAGAGCTGGTGGATTTCGATGAACAGGAAGTGGAAAGCGACACCGCGGCGATTAATGGTTTTCTTGAGAAAACGGACGCGGAACAATTGCAGCGGCTTATCGATCATCTCCCGGAAATGAGCCGGAAAGTGCTCAACCTTTTCGTGGTCGACGGATACGGGCACAAAGAGATCTCCGAAATGCTGAACATTTCCGAAGGCACGTCCAAATGGCACCTTAATAATGCCCGCACAAAGCTGAAAGAGCTGATCACCAAATTTCTCCCGCATTTCAAAACACTCGCATCATGACATCCGACGACAAACAATTTGACGACCTGGTGAGAGGCAAGATGGATTCACGTTCGTTCGAACCGGGTCCGGACAGCTGGAGAAAAGCGCAGAAGCTGATCCGGAAAGAACGGAAAAGAAGGAGGATCATTCCTGTCTTCGTCATCTTCATCCTCGCTTCCTGCCTTATGGTTGCGGGCATTACGGCACTGCTGCTCCGCCATTCTTCCGGCGATGAAAAACAAACAGCGGATACGAACGGAAAAAATCCGGCGGCATTTACGAACGGAAACGAAAACAGCGCTCATGCACATACGAACGGAACCTCTGTTACGGGAAATAATTCCCGGGACACCAACGGGAACACCCGAAACCATGCGGCGGGAACCGGGAACACGACATCCGGCGGTCGTGATGCCGATCAGCAGGGAAATGGTTTCGCCAATGGGAATTCCCGGCTGTCTTCACCCGGCAGCGTGAAAGACAACAGTCATTCCGGCTCGCCGGGCGGTAACGGAACATCTTCCGCCACAGCGCATGCAAACGCACACACATACACCGGTCATGAACAGGAACAACACGGAAATGCTGCTGCCAAAAGCAACACGAATGCTCATGCACACCGCACGTCTCCTCCGCAAAAAGAAAACACGGATGGAGCTCCTGCAGCTTCTTTCACAGGGAATTCTTCCCGTCCGCATGACGCAGCGAACCTGAACGGGAGCAGGGATTCTTCCGCCTATGCTTACGATAACGGCCTGCAGCATTTCGCATCGCACGGGAACACCGATACCGCGATGCAGCGGCTGAACGCATCGCAGCCACACATCGACACTGCGATGAACCGGGCGAGAGCGTCGCAGCCCAATCTCGATTCTGCGATGAACCATGTGACCGCATCGCAGCCACATGCCGATTCCGCGGTGAACAACCTCCCACCTCCTTCCCCGCCCAACAGCGGCAGCGCCAGCTTCCTTTTCGCGGAAGCGGGAGTGAGCATCATGCCCGCCACGCTGCTGCATACGCCACGCACATCGGTGGGACCCGTGCTCGGTGCCGGGTATGATTTCCACGCGGGACGGAAGCTGAGCATGCAGGCCGGCGTACGCTATACTTTCACCGGGAAAGTGAGCGACGGCGGCGTATCGTACACATCGAATGTATACAGCTTCGGTGTGCAGCAGGTGACCAGCGGGCTGCGCATCACGCGCCTGCATTATTTGTGCGTGCCCGTTTCAGCCAGCTGGCATTTCACCGGACGATCCGCACTGACCGGCGGAGCTTCGCTGAATTATCTTTTCACAACGGAAAGCCGGCTTTCAGAAGGAAACTCCCCGGGAAAAACCGTTTTCGGCTATGGAAAAAATCTTTCGTCGTACGATGTTCTTCTTTCCGCCGGTTACGGATTTTATTTTTCACCGCACTGGAGCGCGCATGCCTCGGTGTATTACGGGCTGCTCGCGCTGAAGAACGGGAACGAATACGGCATCGATCTTTTCGATCACAATCACGGCATGACGCTCACCCTGCAATATGGTTTCTAACAGGCATAACGATGGACAGGCATAACCATAATATTCTCAGAACTGCTTCGCGGCACAGCATGAAGAACCTGCTGTTCGCTCTTTCGTGCTTCGCTTTTTTCGCGGGATGCCGGAAAGACGATCCCGCCCGGAATGACGGAACGCCGGTGTTTTACGTAAATGGAACGCTGGACGGGCAACCGTTGTCGCTGAAAGCGGGAGTGAACGATTACTACATGTACAGCTCCTGTCCTTCGGACACGAACGGGCTTTACGAATACACCGGCCAGCTGAAGCAGCAGGGATGCACGTCCTCCGTTTGTCCGTCGAGCCTGACCGTGCGCATCAACGATTACGCGACACACGCTCCACTGCCCACATCGCCCGACAGCGCGCTCCGGCCGGGGAACTACAATTTCCTGTCTTCGCAGCCGCCGTCTTACGCTGTGCAGTTCCATCCTGTGCTGCAGGCCGGCGATTCGATCATCAGCTGCACCTGGTCGTTCGGCAGCAATGCAACCGACCCGGT
Source organism: Bacteroidia bacterium (assembly GCA_035760825.1). Taxonomy (GTDB): domain Bacteria; phylum Bacteroidota; class Bacteroidia; order Palsa-965; family Palsa-965. Next base: position 2,425 of record DASTSF010000177.1, on the reverse strand, counting down.
GCATACGTTCCCTTCGGGCGGCAGCTATTTCGTGACGCTGACCGCCAACATCACGCACAATTTCTTTTCCGGTACGAGCGTCGCCTCCGATTCCGTTTATGTCACGCCACCTTCACCCTGCATGACCGCATCAATCGCCACGAGCAATGTCGACCAGAACAACGGCACCGGCGATACCGTACAATTCACTTCAACAGTGACCGGTGGAGCTCCGCCCTATTTTTACTCCTGGGATTTCGGCGACAGCAATACCGGGTCGGTCAGCAACCCGCTGCACAGCTATGCAAATCCGGGGCCTTACGCCGTCCGGCTCTCCGTAACGGACAACAACGGCTGCAGCACGTGGAAAGAACTGAACGTCGCCACGCCGCATTCCGATTCGTCGGTGGTGAATTTCACGTGGCAGCAGCTTTCTTCCGCTTCGCTCTTTTCAGCAGTGACGATCGAATGGACAGACGCATCCGGAACGGTCTATTCTTCCGCAGGCGGAACACAACCCGGTTCTTCTTCGTTCCAGCTCATTTCCGAAGACGAATACCAGCCGAATGAGAACAACGAGCCCACGAAAAAGATCCACTTTCTCGTGACGTGCACACTGTTCAACGGCGCCAATTCCCTGTTGCTGCAGAATGCGGATATTGTTTTTGCCGTTTCACATCATTAATTTTATAAGATAACCCAACCTTCAGCACGTCTTACCCGTGTATCTCACTGAAAAGCGAATCATACCCAACCTTAAAAAAAATAAAAATGAAAACGACTATTACACTGATGAGAAACCTGCTCGTGATCCTCGCGCTCGGTTTCTCTGTGAAAGCGGCAGCGCAATGCCAGGCCGGCTTTACGTATACCGTGAGCGGGGGAACCGTGACCTTCACGAACACGTCGACATCCAACTTCTTCCCGGTCTTCAGCTGGAACTTCGGGGACAATACAAGCGCGAATTCGTACAGCACACAGGGGATGACGCATACGTATGCGACGGCCGGAACATACTATGTGTGCCTTACGCTGAATGACAGTCTGAACCAGAGCTGCACGAGCACGTTCTGCGATTCAGTAACAGTAGGCGTAGGCTGTAACAACCTCGCGGTAAACGTATCCGTTTCCCAGGCTTCCGCCTGTTCCGCCTGTGACGGCGGAGCTTCCGCCGGCGTTTCGGGCGGAACCGCACCGTACAACTTCGCCTGGTCGAATTCTTCTTCCAGTCCCACGCAGACGAACCTCTGTGTCGGCTACTATTCAGTTACCGTGACGGATGCGGTGGGATGCACCGTAACCGGCGGCGATTATGTGCCTTGCCCGGATACCTGCCATGCAGATTTCACCGCATGGGTAAGCGGCAATACGGTTAACGTGGGCAACATGTCGAACGATACGGCTTCATTCGTGCAGTTCACGTGGGATTTCGGTGATTCCTATTCGGTGACCGCAACAAACCCGTGGAGCCATACTTACGCTACCGGCGGAACCTACACCATCACGCTCGTTATGGTCGACTCACTGGATAATTGCTCGGATACCATAAGCTCGCCGGTAACTGTAGGCGGACCTACTTCCTGCGGCGCCGCATTCTCCATGCAGCAGGATTCGTTCAACGTTCTCCAGTGGTATGCATACCCGAGCGTAACCGGCCAGTGGCCGATTACCTACCTGTGGGATTTCGGCGACAACACATCGTCCACGCAGCAGTATCCCACGCATACATACGCTACTTCGGGCCACTACACGATCTGCCTGACGATCACCGACGCGAATAACTGCAGCAGCACCTATTGCGACAGTTCCTCGGTCATGCGCACATCTTCTGCGGGAATACAATACTTCACCGTGGTGCCGGTAACGACCGGTATCGCACAACAGAATACGAATGGTATGCGCATGGTGCCGAACCCGGCCAACGACCAGGTGCTGATTTCCTTCAATGAAGAGATCGACGGCAACCTCCGCATCACCGATCTGCCGGGCAACGTGGTGATGGACCAGAAAGTAAGCGGACGTAACGTGAAAGTGGACGTGAGCATGCTGCCTGCGGGTTGCTACAACCTCACCGTCACGAACGGAACCGATCGCTGGAATGAAAAAATAGTGGTGATCCACTGATGTGTTTGGGCAAACACGAGAAAGACCCGCTGCGGCGGGTCTTTTTTTTTACATCGCAGAAGGTGAAAAAACTCTCCGCAGGTAATTGATCTGCCCGAGGTGGTAATTGAGATGGGAGATGAGCGTCAGCAGCACATAGGCGGTATCGCGCTCCCCGCCGAATGTTTCGAGCGGGTATTTTTTCACGAGGTCCTCTTCCTTCATTCCGTCAAACGCTTTTGCGACAACAGCTCTCGTGTCCGCGATCATTTTCAGCAGCACGTTCGTATGCACGTTGCGCGAAGCGAATTCACTGTCGCGGTCGCGTACATAACCGGAATTC
>DASTSF010000176.1:0-3789 GCA_035760825.1 Bacteroidia bacterium | reverse complement strand
CGCCGGATCTTTCGCCGTGTGCAAAGCGATGTCGCGATGGCTCCGGCCGCTCTTCCTTCCCGCTTCCGCGAGAACGATCCATTGGTCGACGGACAGCGGAACGTTCGCCCCCGAAAACCCCGACTGCAGGAAGAAACGCATCTGCCGCAGCGTGCGTTCGATCGTATAGAAAAGCGAGCTGGAGCGGTTACTTTGCTTCTTCATGCACAGAAATTTTTCCGGGTGTGGAAATAAAATACAACCCGGCGAATGTGATCAGGCCGTTGATGACCAGCAGCTCGTTGCCGAACCTGTACCCGCCGAAAATTTTCGTTCCGTACGTCGACAAAAGCCAGCACACGACCGGGGATAAAAGCGCCACGGCGGGAACCAGCGATTCGTTCGTTTTCCTTTTCGTCAGTATGCCGAAAGCGAACAGGCCGAGCAGCGGACCGTATGTATAGCTCGCGACGGCGAAAAGCGTGCGAAGCACGGAATCGTCGTTAATGATGCGGAACACGACGATCACAAGGAGAAGGACTACCGCAAAACAGATGTGCACGATGTGCCGGATCATCTTTTTCTTTTTTTCATCCACTGATTTTTCGGGATTGTTGAAGCCAAGGATGTCGATGCAGAAGGAAGCCGTGAGCGCAGTAAGCGCGCCATCCGCGCTCGGGTAAGCCGCCGAGATCAGCCCGATGATGAAGAACAGCGCCGAAGCCGGCCCGAGGTAATTCAGCGCGATCGTCGGAAAAAGATCGTCGGAACGCTGCACGCCGGTAATCCCGTTGCGGGAAACATATTCGAGCAGCAGCACGCCGAGACTGAGAAAAAGCAGGTTGACCACGACAAGAATCCCGCTGAACGTAAGCATGTTTTTCTGCGCATCTTTCAGCGAACGGCAGGAAATATTCTTCTGCATCATTTCCTGGTCGAGCCCCGTCATGGTGATCGTGATGAACATTCCGCCGAAAAATGCTTTCGGGAAAAACTGCCCGTCGGTCCAGTTGCCGTTGAAAATATCCGATTTCGCGTGCGAGGAGATGAACGAGAAAAGCCGGCCGGTATCCAGGTGCAGCGCACGGGAAATGAGAACGACGCTCAGCACCAGCGACACCAGCATGAACGTGGTCTGCAGCGTGTCCGTCCAGACGATCGTTTTCACGCCGCCTTCGTATGTGTAAAGCAAAATGAGCACGATGAAAACGGAAGTGGTCACCCAGAACGGAATTCCCCATGGACCGAACACGAAAACCTGCAGCACATTGACGACAATGAACATGCGGAACGCCGCGCCGATGACGCGGGAAATGATGAAGAAAATGGCGCCCGTCTTGTAGGATGCCTCGCCGAATCTTTTCTGGAGATACGAATAGATCGACGTCAGGTTGAGCCGGTAATACAGCGGCAGCAGCACGAACGCGATGACGACATAGCCCAGCACATACCCGAGCACCATCTGGAAATACCAGAAATGCTTCGCTCCCACATCGCCGGGAACCGACATGAACGTAACGCCGGAAAGCGATGCGCCGATCATTCCATACGCAACAAGATACCATTTCGAAGAGCGGTTCCCGACGAAATACGTTTCATTGTTCGCGCCGCGCGAGGTCAGCCACGTTACACCGAAAAGGAGGATCGTGTACACCGCCACGCAGGTGAGGATAAGTCCGGCCGTCATGCGCGCAAGTTAGTTTGATTGATTTGTCATCATTTGCGTGCGAAAAAATTAAAATCAACAGCTTTGTCCACATGGGCCGGTTGCGCTAACTTTATACGCATGTCACGCGGAATGAAAATTATCCTCAGGTTCTGCCTTCCGGGCTGGCTGATATCGGGAGCTGCAGCTGGAATTTTCAATGCGTGGTCGGAATACTCCGGCGAAGGCGGATATGACAGTGCAGGAAAAGTTCTCTCGCTTTTCGGAAGTTATATGCTCGCAGGCATCATTGCCTGCTTCCCGCTTTTCATCACGTGGTTCCTTTTTCATCTTTCGCTGATACTTTTCCAGCTGAGGCTCCGCTACAAGCTTGTGATCCTGGCGATCCTCGGACCTCTCGTTGCCGTTCTCTCGAACCTTGCATTCCTGAAGTACCTGTATTCGGTGTATTCCGAAACGGAAAATCCCGTCTATTTGTTCGTCGCCGGCCAGCACATCCGCGAAGCAGGGTACCTGTTTTCCCTCTATTACATTTTATCACTGGCCGGTATCCTGGTCCTTTACCGGAAATATTTCCGGAAAATGAAAAATCTCGATCTCGTCTGGAGGAACGCCGCCGAGCTGTGAGCTCCCGGGCCGGAAAACTGTTCATAAACACCTTGAAAAAACGCTTTCCTCCCGGACCCGGCGCAGCTTCATCTCCACGTAAATTTGCGCATCATGACAGGTTTTCCGTCAAAGCTGGTTGAAGAAGCCGTCGAAGCGTTCTCGCGCCTCCCGGGCGTGGGACGCAAGACCGCGCTGCGTTACGTGCTTCACCTGCTGAAGCAGGATGATGATTCCGCGCAAAAATTCGGCGCCATTTTTTCACGGCTGAAAGAAGAGCTGAAATACTGCACCACCTGCCACAACATCAGCGACACTGACGTCTGCCCTATCTGCGCCAACCCGAAACGTGACCACGGGCTGCTCTGCGTGGTGGAAGACGTGCGCGACGTGATGGCGATCGAAAACACAATGCAGTTCAACGGCGTGTACCATGTGCTGGGCGGGATCATCTCGCCGCTCGACGGGATCGGGCCGGGCGATATAGCGATCGACCCGCTCGTGGAACGCGTTTTTTCGGGGAATGTGCGCGAGATCATCATGGCGCTCAGCACAACGATGGAAGGCGACACCACGAACTTCTACATTTACAAGCGCCTTGCGGCTTCAGGCGTGCCGGTAACCACCATCGCACGCGGTATCGCGATCGGCGATGAGCTCGAGTATGCGGACGAAATCACGCTCGGAAAATCCATTGTGAACCGGGTGCCTTACGAAAAGACCATTGCGACGAAATAAATGCCGCCCTGCGCTGGTGCGTCATTTGACTCCGGTCTCCCGGAAAATCCTTCCGCCAATACTATCATCCAGTAAAAAGCGTTTGTAACTTCGGCCGGGTTTTAACGTGCCAAAGCGCCAATAGCCGGATGGTTTCGATCCTTCCCGCGCGAACCGGCACATTAACCTACCGACGCATTACAACCAGATCGTGAAGCTTTCCGTCATCATTGTCAATTACAACGTCGAGCACTTCCTCGAGCAATGCCTGCACAGCGTGATCAAAGCGTCGCGGCATACGGAAACCGAGATCTTCGTCGTGGACAATAACTCCGTCGACGGATCGCTGCAGATGCTGAAGGAAAAATTTCCCGCGGTGCACGTGATCGCCAACCGGGAGAATGTCGGTTTTTCCCGCGCCAACAACCAGGCCATGCGTATCGCAAATGGCGAATATGTTCTCCTGCTCAACCCCGATACCGTTGTTGAAGAATCGACGTTCGACAAAGTGATCGCGTTCATGGACGCGCACCCGGAAGCGGGCGGGCTCGGCGTGCAGATGATCGACGGGAAAGGAAATTTCCTGCCGGAATCCAAGCGCGGACTGCCCACACCTTCCGTCGCCTTTTTTAAAATTTCCGGGCTGTCGAAGCTGTTCCCGAAATCGAAAACGTTCGGGCGCTATCACCTCGGCTTTCTCGACAAAGACCGGACGCATGAGGTGGAGATACTTTCCGGCGCATTCATGCTGCTGCGGAAAGCCGCGCTGGACAAGGTCGGCCTGCTCGACGAAGATTTTTTCATGTACGGGGAAGACATCG
>DASTSF010000175.1:0-7879 GCA_035760825.1 Bacteroidia bacterium | reverse complement strand
ACCGCCTCATGAGCGAGCTCAACGGTAAAGAGAAAGTCCGCGTGCTGCTCGCGCAGGCGCTGTTCGGCAATCCCGACATCCTCCTCCTCGACGAACCGACGAACGACCTTGACGTGGAAACGATCGGCTGGCTGGAAGATTTTCTCGCCGACTACCAGAACATCGTCATCGTCGTTTCGCACGACCGTCACTTCCTCGATGCAGTGTGCACGCATGTATGCGACATTGATTTCCGGAAGATCACGCTCTATACGGGAAATTATACATTCTGGTACCAGGCTTCACAGCTGGCGGCGAAACAACGCTCCGACCAGAACCGGAAGACGGAGGACAAACGGAAAGAGCTGCAGGAATTCATCATGCGCTTTTCGGCGAACGCTTCGAAATCACGGCAGGCGACGAGCCGTAAAAAGCTGCTCGAAAAACTGAACATCGACGAGCTGCCGGCCAGCAACCGGAAATACCCGGCCATCATTTTCAAAATGGACCGCGAGCCCGGCGACCAGATACTCAACGTGGAAAACCTTTCGAAAAAGCACGAAGGCACGACGCTTTTTTCCAATGTGAATCTCCGTCTCCGCCGCGGCGACAAGATCGGTTTCCTTGCGAAAGACCACCTGGCGCTGACCAAATTCTTCGACTGCATCGCCGGCGAAGACCAGCCGGACGGAGGCAGGATCGAATGGGGGCAAACGATCCAGACAGCCTATCTCCCCAATGACAACAGCAAATTCTTTTCAGGCAATGACAACCTCGTCGACTGGCTGCGGCAGTTCTCGAAAGACAAGGACGAAACGTTCATCCGCGGCTTCCTCGGCAAAATGCTTTTTTCCGGCGAAGAGACGCTGAAGAAAGTGAGCGTGCTTTCCGGTGGCGAAAAAGTGCGCTGCATGGTCTCGAGAATGATGCTGTTCAATGCGAACTGCGTCATTCTCGATGAGCCCACCAATCACCTCGATCTCGAATCCATTACCGCGATGAACAATTCGCTCAAGGATTTCAAAGGGATCGTGCTGTTCACCTCGCATGACCACGAGCTCATGCAGACCGTCGCGAACAGGATCGTGGAGATCACGCCGAAAGGCGCTATCGACAAGATGATGACGTACGACGAGTACATCAACGACGAAGAAGTGAAAGCGCAGCGGGCAAAGATGAATGTGAAGAGCGCTGTAGCGTAATTTTTACTTCGGCTCGTACCCGTCGACGATAATTCCGCCCGCGATGATCTTCTGCATCTGCGCGATGCCTTTCACTTTGCGGTACGTGCCGTATTCCCAGAAGCTGAATGTGTCCGTATTCTCGTCGATGTAATCGACCGTGATCCAGTGCGTGCCGAGACTTTTGTGTTCGATCCCGCGCGGCGCGATGAAAGCCGTATCGGCTCCTGAAATTTTATCGAGCATGCTGCTGTTCACGAGAAGCATCACGTGCCTGTCGCTGCCGGGAGCGCCGTCCTGCTTGATCTGCGTGAACTGCGCATCCGAAACACCGCGGAAATTGTCGCCCACTTTTTCCACCCTGAAGCCGATCGCGCGCAGCAGTGAAACTTCCGGGTTGATCGCGGCGCCCGCCCACGCGCTGTTCTCCATGTGCTTGTCGGCGTCGTACTGCTTCATGTTGAACGGGAACGTGTGGAACGACGAAGCAAGCGTGAGGTAAAGCACCATGTCCATCATCACCGGCATCTTTTCCGTCGTCTCCGGGTTTTTGTACAGCACTTTCTGGTTCGGGTCTTCCGTGATCTGGTTGTGGTTGATGGCGTGAATAACTGTTTCCGGCGTGTGGAATTCCATCCCGTTCCATGTCGATTCGCCTTTGTAATAAAGGTCCGTCATGAAGCGCGCATAATCTTTCGGGTTGTATTTGATCCATAAACGGGTCAACGCCACTTTTCCGCAGAAATCGGTGTAATGCGACTGGAAAAGATTATCGCCCTGGTGATCGATGTTGTAGCTGAGCTGCGCCTGGAAAGCAGGGTAGGGAATGTCGAACACCTGTGAATCCTTTTCGCTTTTCCGGAACGCAGGTTCGACATAACCGAGGATCAGGCTCATGTGCTCGAACGGCAGGAAACGGAAACGTTCCCGGAAACCTTTCACATCCGTGCCCATCATCCGGAACAGGTCGCGGACATTTTTTTCAGGTGTGGTAACGATCACGTCCTTTATCATCTCGTTCACTTCCACGCGATCGACTTTCGCTTCCCCCGATGAATCCGCTTTCACTTCATTGAGCGCAAAATTGAGAATGAGTATGCGGTCTTTCAGCGAAAGCTTTTCCAGCGTGCCTTTCTGCTTCGCTTTTTCATATTTCTTCTGCGGATCCGTTCCGAATCCGAGCTTGTGCGCAAGCTTCGGAAACCAGGTGGAATCCTGCTGAGCGTGCACGTGAAAAACCAGGAGGGAGGCGACAAGGAAGGAAACAAAGGGTTTCATGGGTGATTCCTTTTGACGGCCAAACATAATAAATTCCGGACATCTCTTCCTAATGCCTTCTTTACCTTTACCGGGATGAACCCCCGCCCGTTGGTTTCTTTTTTGCGTAAACGGAAAGTGCTTGTCTTTTCAATGCTCTTCCTCCTTTCCGCTTATATTTTCCGCGGAAGTATTTACCGCGCCTGTTTCAGCTATAAGCTGGTGCGCCTGCGATCGGAAGCCACACCTCCGTACGCGCTTTCCGTTACCGGCCAGGACATACAGGGCATTGCAGAAGCCGGGCTCGAAGGATCGTCTGCGCTGCTTTCGTTCACCACGGGACCCTGCGCAACCGGTGTCCCCAAGCTGCAGTACGGCGGAAAAACGAACTGCATCGGCTATTCGAACCTGTGTGCGGGAATATGCGAGATGAAATTCCGGGCGAACCCTTCTTTAAAAGATGCGCGTGCGGAAACGTGGGTGGCGCAGATCTTCTTTTTCGGATGGAATGTGCACCGGCTGTTCAGCGATCCGTTCTGGAAAGATCATGATGTCGTGCTCCTCACGGATGGGGCTGCCGGCGATCGCATTCTTCTCGATCCGACGTTGTATGATTATACGGGGATCGGTTTTGTCCGCGAAAGGAAATAAACGTCTTCAGAGATTTTCGTTTACGAACGCCAGGCAATACGCTTTTACTTCGTCGCGCACATGGCGGAACCCGTTCATGATCTCTTCTTCCGTTCCTTTTATTTTTGCAGGATCAGGAAAGTTGCGGTGAAATTTTTTTGCCTGCGAAGGAAAAACGGGACAGCTTTCTTTCGCGTTGTCGCAAACGGTGATCACGAAATCGAAATCAATGTTGCGGTATTTGTCGACGTTATCGGACGTGTGCGCTGAAATGTCGATGCCGTCCTCCTTCATGACGGCTACGGCTCGCGGGTTCAGTCCGTGCGTTTCAATACCGGCGCTGAAAACTTCCGCTTTATTCCCGGCGAAAAAACGGAGATAACCTTCTGCCATCTGGCTGCGGCAACTGTTGCCCGTGCACAGCACAAGTATTTTTTTCATGGAAATAATTTAGACGAACAGCCAGATGATGTTGATGGCGCAGAATTTCGGGTCGAAGCCGAAAATGAGCTGCAGCAGCGTGATCGATACGGTGATCACGATGTGTTTCCTGTAACGGGTGAGCTTCTGTTTCATGGTCAGCAGCAGCCGCCTCCGGGAGTGCAGCAGGATGAAGAAGCGGTTTGCAATTCGGAGAGCTTCACTTTTTTCTTTGCGGGAACTCCGCACTGGTCGCCGGCCAGGCAATCCGTCCGCTTCGGTGTGAACTGGAAGCTGTTCCCGCGGAAGTCAAGCCCGTAACGGCCGATCGTCTGCGACTGGTATTCGATCTCTACTTCCGGATCTTCGCCTTCGAACAGGTTTTTTGCGATGTCAAGAATGTTTTTCAGCTTGACCGGCGAAAGGCGGTGATCCGTATCCTGCGCGACCCACACCTGGAGGTTCGCGTATTTTTCGGTGCGCACTGTTCCGCCGCAGTCGACGAAATGCTTCGTGGTAAGACCGGCTTCGGTGATGTGAAAATGCGCAGGGACAGGTTCTCCGCCGGGAAGAACGAGGTTCAGCTGTGTAAGTTCGCCGAGGTGATGGTTGAGTTCAGAAAGTTTCATCTGTGTTTTTTGGGTTAGCAACATTTGTTGTCTTTTTTCTTTTCCAGCTTCGCGCTGATCCCGGCGAAGTAGCTTTGGAGCTTCGCGATCGCCTTCTCATCGATGCAGTAGCAGATCGTATTGCCCTCAACGTTGCCTTTGATCAGCCCGGCCGTTTTCAGCTCTTTGAGGTGCTGCGAAACGGTCGGCTGCGAAAGCGGTAGCTCGTCGACGATATCCCCGCAGATGCAGGCTTCCGTCTTCATAAGGTATTCCACGATCGCGATCCGCGCGGGATGCGCCAGCGCCTTGATCAGCGTGGCGATAGTGTTCTGCTTTTCGGTGAAATGTTCGGTCTTGGTAGCGCCCATGTTTAATAAGTATATTGCAATATTACGATGAAGGTGCGGAAATTCCAAATTTGATCCCGTTGTTCCTGCAAACGAGGAAATTGCATTATCTTTAATTGTTATTCTTCACCGATGAAAAAGATAATCACCGCTGCGGCAGCATTCCTGCCTTTCCTGCTTTTTGCACAATCTGCGAATAACGATCCCGTCACCTCTGCGTCTTCCTGGACCGGGAGCCCGGTCACGCAGGCCACCGGCACGATCAGCGATTCGATCGACATCCTGAATTACAACATTTCGCTGAACATCACCGATTTTACCACCGATACGATCCGCGGCGGCACAACCATTCATTACGCGGCGAGAGTGAACAACATCACGGTTCTTCCGCTCGACCTGCTCCACATGACGATCGATTCCATCGTGGAGAACAGCGGGCAGCTGACTTATTCCTACAACGACACGCTGCTGTCCGTGAATCTTCCCGCGGCGATGAACATCGGCGATACAGCGGACATGGCCGTTTACTACCATGGCAAACCGCAGATGGATCCTTCCGGCTGGGGTGGTTTTTATTTCCAGGGAACCTGCGCTACAATCTCGGCGTTGGTTTCGCTGTCGATCCGCACAACTTCGGCCGCGCCTGGTTCCCGTGTTTCGATAATTTCGTCGAGCGTTCCACCTATGTTTTTCATATCGGTTCCGACAACGGGAAAATCGCGTTCTGCAACGGTGTTCTCACCAGTGATACGACAGACGTGAACGGAGTCCGCTGGCGCACATGGACGATGAACAAAAACATTCCTTCCTACCTCGCTTCCGTTTCCGTTGCGCCGTACACGCAGGTGAACTGGACGCACACGGGCATGTACGGAACATTCCCCATCATCCTTGCCGCCGTTCCGGCCGACACGACGCCGATGAAAAATTCGTTCGTGCATCTTGACGATGCTATTACCGCATTTGAAAACCGGTACGGACCTTACGAATGGCCGCGCGTCGGTTACTGCAACGTTCCGTTCAGCTCGGGGGCAATGGAGCACGCGACGAATATTGCCTATCCCCATCTCGCCGCCAGCGGAAATCTTACCTACGAAGCAAACATCATGGCGCATGAGCTTTCGCATCACTGGTGGGGCGATCTCGCCACATGCCACGACGAGGGCGAAATGTGGCTCAACGAAGGCTGGGCGACGTATTCGCAGTATGTGTTTACGGAATGGGAATACGGTCACACGGCTTACAGCACAGGTATCCGTTCCAATCACGATAACGTTATTCATTACGCGCACCACAAGGAAGGCGGTTACCGCGCGGTTTCCGGTGTTCCCCACCAATATACGTACGGCGATCATGTTTACCTGAAAGGAGCCGACGTCGCGCATACGCTGCGCGGGTACATGGGCGATTCGCTGTTCTGGGCAGGATTGCATTATCATCTCCAGCACCGCCAGTACACGGATGTCACGAGCGCGCAGTTCCGGGACGATCTCATTGCAGCGACCGGTCTTACGTACCTCAATGATTTCTTCGACGACTGGGTGTTCAATCCCGGCTTCCCGCATTTTTCGATCGATTCGGTTGTTTCCGTTCCGGCCGGACTGAATTATAACGTCACGGTTTACATTAAGCAGAAGCTGGTCGGTGCACCGAACTATTTCACGAATTGCCCGATCGACGTCTCATTCATCGACAGCAACTGGCAGCCGACCGTGGAGCGCGTTTTCGTTTCGGGGCAATACAGCAATTTCTCGTTCACGCTCCCGTTCGATCCCGCAATGACCGCGCTTGACATGAACGGAAAGATCAGCGATGCGATCACCGATGAAGCGCAGACGATCTCGACAACGGGCGTTCACACGTTCACGGCCGCACGCTGCACGCTTACGGTGAATACGATCTCGGATTCTGCGTTTGTCCGCATCGAGCATAACTGGGCAGCGCCTGATTCCATTCGCAACAACACGAATAATTTCCGCATCTCCTCGCTGCGCTACTGGACCATCGACGGGATCTTTCCGCAGAATTTCGAAGCGACGGCGCGTTTATGGTACGACGGAAGAACGAACGCTACCTCCGGTGGCGGTTACTGGCTCGACAATGATCTCACTGTTACGAACGGAGACAGCATCCTGCTGCTGTACCGTCGTAATGCCGCGGACGACTGGCACGAGTGGCCGCATTATACAAAAACACGTGTGGGTACGCCCGCAACTTCAAAGCTCGGTTACGTCGATGTGGATTCCGTTGCTCCCGGGGAATACACATTTGCGAACGGCGTTTCATCCGTTGTGAGCGTGCAGGCCGTTGCGCCGGCTCCCGCGCCGGAAGTGTATGCCTACCCGAATCCCGCGGGCGACGAGCTCACCGTGCAATGGTCGGTAACGGATGTGCGCAACGTGCTCGTGAATGTGTACGATTCAGACGGAAAACTTGTTCATTCCGTGTACACGACATCCGATAAGGCGGAGCTTGAGACCGCGCAATGGAACGATGGTATTTATTACGTCGAAGTGATCGGCGACAGGCAACTGCTCGGAAGAAAGCAGGTGGCGGTGGTGCACCTGCGGTAAAGAAACAAAGCCCTCCCTTCCGGAAGAGCTTTGCACTGTTTAACCAAACCCGGGGATCAGGCAGCCTCCATGCCGAAATCCCGGAACAGTTTCCATTCGTAGTAGTGAAGCGTTTCCGCTTTCCGCCGGAAGATCATTTCCAGCTTTTCGCTCAGCTCGGGATTTTCATTCTGCTTCCTGAACAATTGCAGCATGCGCTCCGAGGTCTCCATCTGCAGCAGCGAACCGCTTGTTTCTATGCACCGGCTGATGCGCGCAAAGATCCCATTGACGTCCATCCTTCCCATACGTTTCTGTGTTGTTGTAAAGCATAAAATCAGAATCTGTGCCAAAGTATTCCGGGGTGTGATTTTCGCTTTACATTTGGCGTAAACGGAACGTCATACGGTATGAAATACGTTTTATATATAACGTTCGCCTCCTTCATTTTCGCATGTTCCTGCAAACAAACTTCAGGCAGATCGCCGCTGCCCAACGCGAATCCGGAAGAGCTGGCGCAATCCGTGATCACCTGCCTCGCGGCGAACGACACGGCAACGCTGATGAAAATGACCCTCACGGAAAGCGAAGTGAACGAAAAAATGAGCGTGTCGGGTTTCGACATCACGGACTCCATGATGAAGGAAAACAACGCGCGGTTCGCCGTTTCACTTCGTGAGAAGATCGGCAGCACATTTGCGATGCTGAAAAGAGAAGGAGAAGGCGACAGCGTGGTGTGGAAAAATGCGAAAACGGTTCGCGTGGAAATGCCGCAGGAGCAGATCGCCGGCGGCTTCGGACTCGCACATGTTTTCTTTTCATCGGGAAAAAAGAACGCTGAATTTTATTTCACCGCGATGAGAACGAAGAACGGGTGGAAGGTCGCCGGGATTTTTTCCTAC
>DASTSF010000174.1:0-4291 GCA_035760825.1 Bacteroidia bacterium | reverse complement strand
GATGCACTTCGTCTTCTTCGTCGATTGCAGTTACGGTTATAGATGCGTGCTGCAGCAGCGGCAACTGCGGGCATAACAACGGCGTAGCCATCTGCCACGACGGCCACACGATCTGCGTCAGCCCGAACGCGGTTGCTGCACACCTTGCACAAGGCGACCAGCTCGGCGCTTGCGACAATAACGATCACGGGCACGGGCACGGGTACGGCGACAACGATGATCACGGGCACGGGCATGGCGACGGCGACGATCATGGACATGGTCACGGTAACGATGACCACGGTCACGGGCACGGAGACCGCATCGCGTACATCCAGGGCGATTCCACGAACACCGTGGTAAATGCTTACCCGAATCCGTTCGACAACTCGGTCAATGTGCAGGTGTCAGTGACCAATGACGAACCCGTTCGCGTCGAAGTGAAAGACATTTTCGGCCGCACGATCGCAGTCATCCAGGATGGAAATCTCAGCGCCGGCACGTACCAGTACACCTGGACGCCCGGCAGCGACGTGGCCAGCGGTGTTTATTTCATCGACACTGTCTGCGGTGGCGAGCACCAGGTAACGAAGCTTGTTTACCAGGGAAAGTAACAGGTTGCTTTCCGCTTGTCGAAGGAGGCTGTCCCGTAAGACAGCCTCTTTTCGTTTGCCTATTTCATGTGACGGATCTGCCCGTTTCCGTATTGCTTCACGTCTTTCAGCGCCGCATCTCCGTAATAGTGAACATACCCTTCGCCGTAATGAGAAATGGAAATTTTCCTGTCGGCATACAGCTCGATATTTCCCACCGACATATTTTTCATCGTCAGCTCCCCGGCAAGCAGGTCACGCGATGAAAAATCTCCTTCGTTCTGGTTTTTGATGGTTATGCTTCCGCACCGTCCTTTCAGCACGACGTTTCCCTGGCACTGGCTGAGCACTTTCACCGCAGGCGCATCGATGTTCAGCTCCGTATTTCCAATACTCTGAATTTTTATTTCGAGCGGTTCGGTGAAAGCAAGCGTTCCCGCGCACGTCACGTCGCCTTTGTCGCAGCGCACGTAAAGCATATCGATCTGCCGGAGATAAACGCGGATCACACATTTCGTAAAGACCGGCAACCGGAATTTCGCTTCCGAGGTCACGTAAAGCGTACGCCCCGCGTTCACCGCTTCGAAATAATCCTGGAGATTCTCATCCGCTTCCACGACTACTTTTTCTTCGTCCGACTGGATGAGCTCGATCAGTCCTTTCGCGGAAAGATGAAGACGTATAAATGAGCTCACGGGTATTTCACGGGTAACGACGTTCCCGTTTCCTTTTACTTCGATCATTTGTCTTAGTTTTTTGAAGTTAACCATAACCGTTGTCAGTCGCTGAGCGTTTCACATTGAAATCCCATCCCCGAAAGCAGCGCTATTATCTTCCCGGTCAGATGTTCTTCCTGCGAATCGATGCGGAGCACGTGATCACAGTCCTGCACATCGAAGCTGATCTCGCACCCGGCCAGCTTTTCGTTCAACAGCTTCATCGCCTCTTCCGCTTTCTCCTCGCTGTCGACATTCGTTTTAAAAACTTCGATCATGGTTGTTGTTTTACTTAATTTTGATGTCGCAAAGATGCTTTGCCTCTCCTTTCACGGGCTTACAGCAGGGGGATAAAAACTTACATTACCCGGAATAATGCCGCTCACCGTAAAATCTTCGTCGCATAACACGATCCATAGCAACGGCTACACTGCGCAGGATTTTCATTCGGCAGAGCTGGTGGAAGAATCGCGCGTGATGCACACGGATTTTGCAGAAGGAAAGATGATGCACTGGTATTTCGACGGCATCCGCATGGCGCACAGCGCGTGGAATTACACGAGAAGCGAAACCACCGAATGGAGCGGGGCGCTGAATGTCGTCACGCTTTATTTCAACCTGAAAGGAAAATTTTCCCTGCATGCCGGGAAAAACCACAAGCCGCTCGTCCTGGAAAGCCACGAGCACAACATGTTCGCGACCGGCGACGAGCCGTTCCGTTCACTGACCGGCGACGAAGAGCTGAAGCATGAAAATTTTCTCATCCAGCTCACGCACGAATCATTTGCAAAGCTGACGCAGGACGCCGGCGACAACATCACGCGCTTTGCCGAAAAAATCTCCGGCGAAAAACCGGTTATTCTTTCCGGGCGCAACCTGCACATGAATGTGGCGCTGCACGCAGCGATACGCGAGATAACCGGGTGCAGGTTTACCGGCGGACTCAAAAAAATATTCCTCTTGTCGAAATGCCTCGAGGTGCTCGTCCTCCAGGCGGAAGCGTACAACAATGCGCAGGGGCAGAAGATCATTTACTGCAAAACCGATTACGACCGCGAACGCATCCGCTTCGCGCACGATTACCTGCTCGGGCACATGTACGCGCCGCCTTCGCTCACGGAGCTCGCGCGTGTGGCCGGCATCAATGAATTCAAGCTCAAGCGCGGCTTCCGCGAGCTGTTCGGAAATTCCGTTTTCGGTTACCTCGCAGAACACCGGCTCGGACTCGCGCGCCGCGACCTGCAGGAAGGGAAAAAAACGGCGACGGAAATTGCGTTCGATTTAGGTTATTCTTCCCTGCAGCATTTCAGCGCAGCATTCAAAAAGAAATACGGGATATCGCCGAAAGAGCTCGTGCGGCAGGGACGAAAAAAATAACCCGCCTTTCTGCTCAGCTGAATTCCGGCTCTCCTGTTCCTTCGGCGATTTTCATGACTGTTCTTGAAAAAAGATGAACTGTCGTCCGTGATTCAGAAGTCCGCTCTCCTGGGAACCCTATCTCACGCGGGCATTAATCGTTTTACAAACGTTTATATCCGACTACTCCGGAAAAACTGTTGTACCCTTGCTAAATAACCCAACCAAACTGCAACACATGGCACTTTCATCCTACGTGATCAACACCCGCAAGGTCATCATGGACCGGCCCATACTCGAATCGCTCCTGCAAAAACTGGCGATCGAAAAAACACTGCCGTACACATGCCTTCACCAGGAACAGACAGAATGGTGCTGGGTAGCCGTCACTGCGGCGGTCAACGGATTTTACGGCCGCACGCTCCAGCAGTGCGACATTGCGAACAACTGCCTTGACCAGTCAACCTGCTGCGTCGACGGATCTTCTGCGGCCTGCAACACGCCGTGGTACCTGAACAGATCGTTAAGCGATTACAATTCGCTCAATGCCATGACAGCCGGCAAAATGGAGTTCGCTTCCGTGCAGAGTGAAATTGACAATTCAAATCCCGTTTGCCTTCGCATCGGGTGGAACGGAGGCGGCGGACATTTCGTCGCTGTTTACGGGTACAATTCCACGGATGAATACATTACCATCGGCGATCCCTGGTTCGGCGTTAACGTCCGCGACTACAACACCTTTCCCACCCAGTACCACGCAGGCGGCACATGGACAACTACCTACACGACAAAACATTTTTAAATCCGCACGGTCATGATACTCACTTTTGAAACGCTCAATGAAAAGCACGAACACGCCATGCGGATGTTCCTCCACGAATCGGGACTGGGACATGTTGCAGCAGAGTGGAAACGTTCGCTCGAAAACGCCCGTGAATTATCAGTCTCCGTTCCTCACGCCGTCTACGATGCCTTCCTCGACGAGCTCGCCGCCGGCAAAGGCATCAGCAAGTTCAAACGGGCCGGGATACGTTCTCTTTTGCTGAACGAAGGCGAAACCATTTACGGTGCTGTGGAAACAGCCGATCCGCTTCCTGAAAAAGGAGTAAGCAAAGGCAGCGTGCAGCTCGAGTACGGACCGTTCGTCGGCGCCACCCACGAAGCGCTCAAACACCTTGAAACGGAAACCGCCCATGCCGGTGAGACGTATCGTTTCCGCCTGCTCCGCATACCCGGAATTTATGTCATGGCCGCATGGCTGCACGGGGAAAAGCAGAACCTGTTCATGCCTATCGGCCAGGCACCGAAATCGCTGAAGCCGTATACCCTTTACAGCGAGAAGGACTTCCTCGCGCTGCTGAAAACTCTGGCCCGGGAAAAGCTCGACTTCGAAAAGAAAAACCCGGAATAAGCGGGTTCGCGTTGCGTTTACTTTGCAGCGCATCAACCGTGCATTTTTTTGCTCTCTTCCCGCCTGCGGTCCGGCAGAGTTCGCCGCGAATTCTATTTAAATTCTCCCGAATAATGTTGCCTGCTTTCGTTTTTGCTTCGGCAGGTTAGCTTGCCGGCATGGGGTGTTTTCCGTTTAGAAAAGCTGTTTTGAGATTTTTTTGAAAGGAAACTGTTCAGAGAAAAATCTTAAATTGG